>NZ_JAKNRV010000549.1:0-2429 GCF_023072625.1 Pseudomonas emilianonis | reverse complement strand
GCTCGGCACCGCCGCGATCAGCGCGCCGGAGTTGCGCCGTGCGATCCAGCGTTCCGAAGGCTCGGAGCGCGGCGTGTTGAGTCTCGAGCAATTGCTGCTGGCGATTGACGACGCGCGCGCCCACAACGAAAGCATTGTGTTCACCAACGGCTGCTTCGACATTTTGCATGCCGGTCATGTGACGTACCTGGAGCAGGCGCGTGCCCAAGGCGATCGCCTGATCGTCGCGGTCAATGACGATGCGTCGGTCAGCCGCCTGAAAGGGCCGGGTCGTCCGATCAACAGTGTCGATCGGCGCATGGCAGTCCTGGCTGGCCTGGGCGCGGTGGACTGGGTGATCAGCTTCCCCGAAGCGACCCCGGAAAACCTGCTGGCCCAGGTCAAGCCCGACGTGCTGGTCAAGGGCGGCGACTATTCCGTCGACCAGGTGGTTGGGGCTGACATCGTCAGCGCCTACGGCGGCAAGGTTAAAGTGCTGGGGTTGGTTGAAAACAGCTCGACCACCGCGATTGTGGAAAAAATCCGCAACCGCGAATAAGGCTCACGGCAGTAGGAGCGGGCGTGCTCGCTCCTACGGTCTGGCCTTCTTCGGCACGATCTTACGCAACATCTGCCGCGCCTTGCCGGTCAGGCGCTTGAGCTTCGACTCTTTCTCCGGGGCTTCCAGGCCTTGCTGCCTGAGCCAATCCTTCCAGCGAATCCGCTCGTCGCGCACCACCCAGCCTTCCTGCTGGGCGAAGCTCTCCGCCAGGTACAAACCCCGCGTGCTGGCCGGGTACAGCTGATCTTTCTTGACGGTGTACAGCTCGGCGAGAGGTTGGCCGTCCTTTAATGGCATCAGGTACAGGTCCGGGCGCTGGCGGTCCAGGCGCGCGACCAGTTGATCGCCTTCGAGTCGCTCATCCACATGGAACAGGCTCAGGGATTTGGCTTCCTTGGGCACTTCCAGGCGCAAGTCATAAATCAACTGCAGCGACGCTGTGGGCAAGTGGACGTAGGCCCGTGGACGCTCGATCAGTTGCGTGGTCGCGCAGCGCACCGGGCGGGCCGCGCCAGACAAGGGGCTCAAGCGAAACGGCAGGGCTTCGCGGTAATGCAGCGCGGTGGAGTAGGGCGCCGGTAGCCAGGTGTCGTTGAAGCGCCCGCTGAGCCAGCCTTCGGGCGTCTCCAGCAGGCACTCTTCGGCAATTTCCTGGATGGCGGTGTGCAGCGGCAGGTTCAGCTCATGGGCGGGGACGTAGCCGGAAATCAGCTTGAGCACTACGTCGCCACGGTCCTGGCGGCGTTGGCGTACCAGCACCCAGTAATCCTTGTTTTGCCAATGCAGGGTCAGGCGTACCGACACGCCGAGGTTGGCCAATTCGAGGGCGAAACGCTCAGGGTCTGCCACGTCTACCGGCTTGCGCCGTTGCAGGGTCTGGGCAAAGTTGAGCGGCATGCCCACGCTCTGGTAGCTCAGGCCTTCGGGGGTGGCTTCGACGTGCAGCGGCAGAGTCTTGAAGTTGCTGGGGTTTTTTCTTATGAGCGTTCGCGACATGTCGGCTCCTTCTTACGTCGGGGCGGCCGCGTCGGCGGCATCATAGTTGACGAATGACCTGGGCAGCGGTCGCCACGTTGTGAGCCAGGTGTAGCGGATTAATGGTCCCGACAATAGCACTGGCGACGCCCGTTTGCGCAAACAACAACATGAAACTGGCACGTATGGGGTCCATTCCCGGCTCCAGGCACACATGGCCGCTGGCGAGGGCTTTTTTTACCAGGATGCCTTTGCCATGGGCGGCCGCATAATCAATGACGGCTTTCTCGGCCTGTTCGTTCAAATTGTAGGTGACCATCGCGCAATCACCCTGTTCCAGAGCCTTCACGCCGCCTTCGACGGTTTTGCCGGAGAAGCCGAAACCGCGAATTTTGCCCTCTTGTTTCAAGTCCGCCAGGGTTTGGTAAACCTCGCAGTCGTTGAGGATGTGCAGGTCGTTGCCGTCGGAATGCACCAGCACGAGGTCGATGAAGTCGGTTTCCAAGCGTTTCAAGCTGCGTTCGATCGACAGCCGGGTATGCGCCGCGCTGAAGTCGTGACGGGACAGGCCATTGTCGAACTCTTCGCCGACCTTGCTGACAATCACCCACTCGTTGCGCTGGCCACGCAACAGCGGCCCCAGGCGTTCTTCGCTGCGGCCGTAGGCCGGCGCGGTATCGATCAGGTTGATGCCCAACTGACGGGCCTGGCGCAGCAGCAGGCGCGCTTCGTCATCATCGGGAATCTGGAAACCGCTGGGGTATTTCACCCCCTGGTCGCGCCCGAGCTTGACGGTGCCCAAGCCCAGCGGCGACACCAGCAGGCCAGTACTGCCCAGCGGGCGGTGCAGGTCGTGCAGGGTGGGCAGGCTCATGGCAACAGTTGCTCCCAGGCCGGTTGGCCGATGGCCGGT
>NZ_JAKNRV010000548.1:0-2430 GCF_023072625.1 Pseudomonas emilianonis | reverse complement strand
GAACGGCTGAGTGTGGTTCGCCCGCAGGAGTCGGCGCAGGCCTTGCACCGCCTCGGCTTGCCGTTGCATAGCTTGAAATGGCTGCGCGCAGGGTTTACCGACGGCCAGGTCGCCGCCCGCGAGGAGCCGTTGGCCGCATTTATTCAGCGCCACCTCAAACCCGGCGACGTGGTGTTCACCACCTGGCGCGAAGACGGCCACTGCGACCATGAAGCCGTCGGCCGCGCCAGCGCCAAAGCCGCACAGGCGGTGGGCGCGACCTTGTACGAATTGCCGATATGGACCTGGCACTGGGCAACCCCGGAAGACAGCCAGGTGCCGTGGCATCGTGCGCGCAAACTGCCGCTGAGTTGCGCAGTTGTCGCGCGTAAGCGCCATGCCATCCACGCGTTCGCCAGCCAGTTGGAGGGCGACCCGCAGATCGGCTTACCGCCGGTGCTGGCACCGTATGTGGTCGAGCGTTTGCTACAGCCTTTTGAAGTGGTGTTTGTATGAGCGTGGCGACACCCTATTTTGATCAGTTGTTTGCCGACAACGAAGACCCGTGGGCTTTTCGTCAACGCTGGTACGAGCGGCGCAAGCGCGCGCTGACCTTGGCCCTGTTGACTCGCCCACGTTACGTGTCCATTTTCGAGCCCGGCTGCGCCAATGGCGAACTGAGCGCCGAACTGGCACCGCGTTGTGATCGCCTGCTGTGCTGCGACACCGCGTCCGCGGCGGTCGCGCTGGCCCAGAGGCGCTTGCTCGGATTTGCCCATGCCCAGGTGCAGCACAGCCGGCTGCCCGAACAATGGCCTACAGACCGGTTCGACCTGATCGTGCTCAGTGAACTGTGTTACTACCTCGACGCCGACGACCTCGGCAGCCTGATTGATCGCGCCCTCGCCTCACTGACCGACGACGGTCAACTGCTCGCTTGCCACTGGCGCGCCCCCATCGACGGTTGCCCGCAAACCGCCGACCAGGTGCATGCACTGCTCCAGCAACGGCTGGGTATGGAAAATGTGGCCCGTTACCACGACTGTGATGTTCTGCTCGACCTATGGAGCCGCGATCATCGCTCGGTCGCCACCCATGAGGGCCTGCGATGATCGGCATTCTGATCCCGGTACATAACGAAGAAGCCCTGTTGGCCGAGTGCCTCGATGCAGCAATGATTGCCGCCAGCCATCCGGGGTTGCAGGGAGAACAAGTGCAGATCCTGGTGGTGCTCGACAGTTGCACCGATGGCAGTGCGAGGATTGCCCGAGCGTATCCGGTACATAGCCTGCACGTGCAGGCGCGTAACGTCGGCCATGCGCGCGGGGTCGGCGCGCGGCACTTGTTGAATCAGGGGGTGCGCTGGATTTCATGCACCGACGCCGACAGCCGCGTCGCCCCCGACTGGCTGGTGGCGCAGTTGGCATTGGGCGCTGATGCGGTGTGCGGAACAGTGACTGTCGACACCTGGAGCGAAGACTTCGACCCGGCGGCGCAGATTCGTTACCAGCAGGCATACCAGGCGCGGGAGGGGCATCGGCATATCCACGGCGCCAACTTGGGTATCAGTGCCGGCGCCTATGTGCAGGCGGGTGGTTTCGAACCGCTGCCCCGCCATGAAGACGTACAACTGGTGCGAAACCTGGAGCGCAGCGGCGCCTCCATCGCCTGGAGCCATACCCCGCAAGTGATCACGAGCGCCCGCCTGGACTGCCGCGTCGAAGGTGGCTTTGGCGATTACTTGAAGAGTCTGATGCAGGCCCCTTAAAAAATCGTAGTTACAGGATGTGAAAGCGGCGAATCCTTGACTATGCTGATGACGCCTTGCTGGCAATCCAGGGATGGAATGCCGAGCGAACACTGCAGCGCAGCCTGCGGCCAATAAAAAGCGTCGTCCCGTCAACGGGCTACGACCCAGCATCAACTGACAAGGACGTGACTCCCATGAAGCCCGCCTCCCTGAGCGAAGGCCGCCGCGGCCCAGCGCAAATCTGGAACAGTGCCCCACAATTGGCACAAATTCCCGCTATTCATCCCCACTCGTTGGTCCCCCCGGGCGCGCGGGTGGTCATCATCGCGCCCCACCCGGGCGATGAAGTGTTGGCCTGTGGCGGTTTGCTGCAACGGCTCAGCACCCTTGAACACCCGATCCTGTTGATCTCCATCACCGACGGCAGCGCCAGCCATCCCGGCTCGAATGTCTGGCCGGCGAGCCGCTTGAGCGTGGTGCGGCCGCAGGAAAGCGTCGAAGCGCTGCGCCGGTTGGGCATGCCACTGCACAGCCTGAAGTGGATTCGCGGCGGCTTTCGCGATGACGCGCTGGCCGCCAGTGAACACCCCGTGAGCCAACTCATAGCGCGTTACCTGCAGCCCGGCGACGTGGTCTTCACGACCTGGCGCAACGACGGCAACGCTGACCACGACGCCGTCGGCCGTGCCAGCGCAAAGGCG
>NZ_JAKNRV010000547.1:0-2439 GCF_023072625.1 Pseudomonas emilianonis | reverse complement strand
ACCCAGCGGTCGGCCCGGGTCAGCACCGGCGAGTCGAGCATCACCACGCCGCGATACAACTGCGGGCAGCGCATGGCCGCGTGCAAATGCAATACGCCGCCGAGGGAATGGCCCACGCCCCACACCGGCTCGGGCTGCTGCTCCAGATGGTGGATCAGTTCGTCGACCAGGTTCTGCCAGTTGTCGTCCACCGGAAACCTGGGGTCGTGGCCGTGCTGCGGCAGGTGCGCGACTGCATATTCCGGGGCCAGGCCGGCAAACAACTTGCCGTAGGTGGCCGAAGGGAAGCCATTGGCGTGGGCAAAAAACACGTGCTGCGACATACCGGTACCATCTATAAAAACAGACACTGATTGTCACCACGCCCGGCCGTTACAGCAATGACCGTAACCGCCAGGAATGATGACACTCACGCCACGCCTATCGCGCCGGAGGGTTCTCGCCCAGGGGCACCACAGCCATGGTCAGGCGCGAGACGCAGCTGGACTTGCCATCATCATTGGTCAGGCGGATGTCCCACACTTGGGTGGTGCGGCCGATATGAATCGCCTTGGCCACCGCCGTCACCCGCCCGCTGCGCACCCCGCGCAAGTGGTTGGCGTTGACCTCCAGGCCGACGCAATAGAACTTACTCGTATCGATGCACAGGTAGGCCGCCACTGAGCCAACGCTTTCGGCCAGGACTACCGACGCGCCGCCGTGCAGCAGGCCGTAGGGCTGATGAGTACGGTGATCGACGACCATGCTGGCGGTCAGGGACTCTTCGTCGAAACTTTCGAAGCGAATATCCAGCAGCTCACCGATGGTGTTTTTCTGCTGGGCGTTGAGTTGCTCGATATCGGGTTGGGTGCGCCACAGGCTCATACCGTTGTCCTATTGGTTTTATGATGGCCCTAATCCTGCCACAGAATGACTTCGGTGCGCTCGCTCCACACCTGAAACTGTGGGCCGTAGGTCGATTCGATCACGTTGCGCTTGATCTTCAAGGTCGGCGTCAGAAAGCCGTTCTCCACCGCCCAACTGTCTTTCACCACCACCAATTGACGCAGTTGCTCATGCTTGTCCAGCGCCGCGTTGACCTGCTCCAGCCAGCGTTCAAGGCTGCTGTGCAAAGCCTGGCGCACATCCGCCGGCCCCACCGCCGACAGCACGCACAGGCCCATCGGCGCGGGCAGGCCGTCGCCGACCACACACACCTGTTCGATCCGCGCATGTTCGGCCAGGCGGTTTTCAATCGGCGCCGGGGCCACGTACTTGCCCTTGCTGGTCTTGAAGATTTCCTTGAGGCGGCCGGTCAGGCGCAGCCGGCCCTCGGCGTCCTGCTCGCCCTTGTCGCCGGTGCGCAGGAAGCCGTCGGGGGTGAGGGTTTCGGCGGTTTTTTCCGGGTCCTTGAAGTAGCCGAGCATGGTCGCGCCACTGCGCACCTGCACTTCGCCCTGCGGGTCGATGCGCACTTCAACGCCCGGACACGGCAGGCCGATCCAGCCGATCGCCTGCTGGCCGGGACGACACACATGGGAATAGCCGCAACTCTCGGTCATGCCATACACCTCCAGCACATCAAGCCCCAGACGCTGATACCAGCGCAGCAAGGCTTCAGGCACCGGCGCCGCACCGGACAGCGCAATGCGTACCGCGTCCAGGCCTAGACCGGCGAGCACCTTGCGGCCCACGCGCTTGCCGATGAAAGGCAGCCGCAACAGGCGGTCCAGGCGCTTTGCCGGGATCTTGCTGTAGACGCCCATCTGGAATTTGGTCCAGATACGCGGCACCCCGAACAGCGCCGTCGGCCGCGCCCGGCGCAGGTCCGCCAGAAAAGTCTCGAGGCTTTCGGCGAAATACACGGTTTGCCCGGTATAGATCGCAGCCATCTCCACAAACATCCGCTCCGCCACATGGCACAAGGGCAGGTACGACAGCAGCCGGTCGTCCTCCCCCAGGCCGAACAATTCGGTGCCTCGCGTGGCGGCAAAGCCCAAGGCATCGAAGCTGTGCATCACGCCTTTGGGCAGGCCGGTGGTGCCGGAGGTGTAGATGATAGTGGCCAGGTCCGAAGCGGCAGGTCGCGGCTCATCCTGGATCGGTGAATAGGCTTGCAGGTCGGCCCAACTGAAATCAAAGTCGCCCGCCGGGCACAGCGGCAGGCTGATGGTTGGCACGTCGGCTGGAACCCCGGGCGCCATGGAGGGCCAGTCATCGAGCTTGCCGATCAATACCAGCACCGCCTCGGAGTGCTTCAGCACATGGGCGACGGAATCGGCGGTGAGGTTGGGATAGAGCGGCACCGAGACATGCCCGGCCATCCAGATGGCCAGGTCGGCAATGATCCAGTGCGCGCAGTTTTTCGAGATCAGGGCAATGTGCGACCCCTGGGGCAGTTCCCTGGCGCGCAGCCAGTGGGCGGCGCAGCGGGCCTGGTGGCCGACCTCGCCCCAGGTC
>NZ_JAKNRV010000546.1:0-2441 GCF_023072625.1 Pseudomonas emilianonis | reverse complement strand
AGGGCGCCAGGCCACTGGACAGGTCGAGCCATTCGGCTTCGGCAATCCCGTATTCAATCGCCGCCTTGCGCAGACGGCCACCGTGCTCAAGCATACAATTGCCCTCCGACACATAGGATCAGCAGCCACAACCATACGCCGCGCTGCACCAGTTGCCAGCCTCGGTCGATGGCGTCTGCATCCGCCGCCGGGCCTTCGCCCAATGGCGGGCGCTGGTGCAGCTCACCGTGGTAAATCGCGGCACCGCCCAACTCGACGCCGAGGGCACCCGCTCCCGCCGCCATGACTGGACCGGCGTTGGGGCTATCCCAGGTCGGGCCCTGGCGGCGCCAGCATTTGATCGCCAGCCGGGTTTTACCGAGTACGGCGTAGGTCAACGCCACCAGGCGTGCCGGAATATAGTTCAGTAGGTCATCGATCTTGGCCGCCGCCCAACCGAAGCGCTCAAAGCGTGCGTTGCGATAGCCCCACATGGCGTCGAGGGTGTTGCTCAAGCGGTACAGCACCACGCCCGGCACACCCGCGACGACAAACCAGAACAGTGCGGCAAAGACGGCGTCACTGCCGTTCTCCAGCACCGATTCAGTGGCGGCGCGGGCCACTTCAGTGCGATCCAATTCACTGGTCTGGCGACTCACCAGGTAACTCACGCGTCGACGGGCTTCGTCCAGGTCATCGCTGCGCAAGGCCTGGGCCACCGGGATCACGTGTTCGCCGAGACTGCGCATGCCGAGGGCACAGTACAACGCGAGGATCTCCAGCACCCAACCGATATAAGGCGCCCACGACAACGCGGTGGCCAGCAGCGTCAGCGGCACCACCGCAATAAACCACGCGGTCACACCGTGGCTGCGCCAGCCACGGCCGCCACTGTTGAAACGCCGCTCAATGCGCGCGGCAAAATTGCCGAACGCCACCAGCGGATGCCAGCGCTTGGGCTCGCCCAGCAGCGCATCCAGCGCCACCGCCGCGACACACAGCAAGGCCACACTCATTGACTCACTCCCCAGGTATTCTCATACAACATGTCACTCAGCGGCCGCGGTTCGGCCCAGCCTTCGAGCTGCAACATCGGTGCCGGGTAGAACGCCTCGACCGGCCCCAGGCACAACACCGCCAAGGGTTTCGCGCCGGGCGGCAAGCCCAGCAGGTCAGCCAGGGCCTGCGGCTCGAACAGCGAGACCCAGCCCATGCCCAAGCCTTCGACACGCGCCGCCAGCCACAGATTCTGGATCGCGCAGGACAGCGAGGCCATGTCCATTTCCGGCAAGGTGCGCCGGCCGAAGATATGCCGCTCGCGGTCATCCATCAGCGCCGCCACCAGCACTTCGGCGCAGTCGTGGATGCCTTCGACCTTGAGCTTCATAAATGTATCGGAACGCTCGCCCAACGCTTCGGCGGTGCGTATGCGTTCTTCCTCCACCAACTGTTGAATCCGGCTACGCAGTTGGCGGTCACTGATGCGGATAAACCGCCACGGCTGCATCAAGCCAACGCTCGGCGCCTGGTGTGCGGCCTGGAGCAAACGGTGCAGCAGTTCGGGAGCCACATCGCCGCCGCTGAAGTGACGCATGTCGCGGCGCTCGGCGATGGCGCGGTAGACGGCCTGGCGCTCGGCTTCGGGGAAGGCGTTGTCGGTCATGAGCCTATCGCGGGCAAGCCCGCTCCCGCAGTGGATTCGTGGTGTTTAGCCGAGTGCGATTCGCCTTCGCCGGGCGCAAACAGCGCAGCAACGGCGCGGGGATTGGAAGGGAAATAGAAGTGGACGTAGGACGCGGTCAGCCGCCCCTGCCGATACACCGCCTCCGCCCCGCGCCCACCATTGGGGCTCACGCCACGGGCAACGGGCTGCCATTCGGTACTGGTCAGCGAGTGGTGATAGGTATGACCGCGCAACACGCCCTCGGGCAATTCGACGCTTTGCAGGGCCAGGGCGGCGAGTTTCTTTTGCATCACCGCATCGCCCTGCAGCAGGCCGACCAGTTCGGCGCGGATGCCGTCGACATCGGTGAGCGAGTCCAACAGATAAAGCATCCCGCCACACTCGGCGAGCAGCGGTTTGCCGGCAGCGTGATGAGCACGGATCGCACCCAGCATCGCGGTGTTTTCCGACAGCGCCTGGTGATGCAGTTCGGGGTAACCGCCGGGCAGATAGAGGCTGTCGGCATCGGGCAATTGGCGATCATGGATCGGCGAGAAGAAGCTCAACTCCGCGCCCATCGCCCGCAGCAGATCAAGGCTCGCACCGTAGGTGAAGGCGAAGGCTTCGTCACGGGCGATGGCGATACGCACGCCGGCCAGCAACGGTTCGGCGCAGATCACGGGCGGTGCGGCAAAGGTCACTGGCGGCGGTAACGCGACCTCGCAACTGCTGCCCAACGCTTGGGCGGCAGCGTCCAGGCGCAGGTCGAGGTCATTCAGTTCGCTGGCTTGCACCAGGC
>NZ_JAKNRV010000545.1:0-2448 GCF_023072625.1 Pseudomonas emilianonis | reverse complement strand
GCCTGACCGACCTGCTCAGCCGCGTGCCCGGCGTGCAAGTGGCGCCCACTGGAGGCCGTGGCAGCTTGCCGGGCATCTACCTGCGCGGTACCAAGTCCGCGCAAAGCCTGGTGCTGGTGGACGGCCAGCGCATCGCCAACACCACCTCCGGCGACAGCGGCCTGCAGTACCTCAACGTCGATCAGATCGAGCGGGTTGAAGTGCTGCGCGGCTCGCGCTCGGTGATCTACGGCAGCGATGCGATAGGCGGGGTGATCCAGGTGTTCACCCGGCGCAATGCCGAACAGGGCCTGCAGCCGCGCCTGAAGCTGGGCTTCGGCAGCCACCAGAGCTGGGAACGCAGCCTCGGGCTGTCCGGCGGCGACGAACACACGCGTTTCAACCTGGGCGCGAGCCTGGATGAAACCGCCGGCATCAACTCGACGCGCACCTCCTTTCCCAGCGATGGCGACCATGATGCCTACCGCAACCAGTCCGTCAGCCTGAACCTCAGCCACAGCTTCAGTGACGAGCTCGAAGCCGGTTTCAATCTGTTGGATAGCCGCGGCAAGTCGGAGTACGACAACAGTTTCGGCCGCTATGACGTCGCCACCATGCAGACCGTCGGCCAGAAACCCTACACCGACTACGCCGTGAGCAGCGCCAGCGGCTATGTCGACGCCAAGCTCACCGAGCGCTGGCAATCGCGCCTGGAACTGGGCCACAGCGAGAACCGCGATACCAAGCGCGATACGCTCAGCGATGAGTTCAGCGTGTTCAACACCTACCGCGACTCGCTCAACTGGCAGAACGACCTGACGCTGAATGACCGCAACAGCCTGATCCTCGGCGGCGACTGGTACGAAGACCGCTTCCACGGCTCCACCACCTTCACCGAAAACAGCCGCTGGAACCGCGCAGCGTTTGTGCAGCATCGGTTCCACAGCGCATGGTTTTCCACCGAACTGGGCCTGCGCCATGACCAGAACCAACAGTTTGGCAGCCAGAACAGCTGGAGCGGCACCCTCACCGTGCCGATCAATCCCGACAATGATGTGCTGCTGAGCTACAGCGAAGGCTTCCGTGCGCCGACCTTCAATGACCTCTATTACCCGGACACGCAGTACAGCAACCCCAATCTTCAGCCCGAGACGTCGAAGAGTTACGAGCTGCAATGGCGCAGCCAACTCGGCGACCACACGCGCCTGGAAGCCTCGCTGTACCGCACCGACTTGAGCGACGCGATCATCCTCGACGGCGGCAAACCGCAAAACGTCGCAGCGGCGCGGATCAATGGCTTTGAAGGCGCGCTCAAGCACGAACTGTTTGGCTGGCAGGGCAACCTGGGCGTCTCGTTCATCGACCCGCGTGACCGCGACAGCGGCCACACCCTGGCCCGCCGCGCGCGACGCACCCTAAGCCTGGACCTGGATCGACAATTCGATCAACTCGGCGTGGGCGCGAGCTGGCAGGCGATCAGCAGCAGCTACGACGACGAAGCCAATCGCAATCGCCTGAGCGGTTATGCCTTGCTCGGGCTGCGCAGCAGTTGGGCGGTAAGTCGGGAGGTGGCGCTGTCGCTGAACGTCGATAACCTGCTGGACAAGACTTACGCACGGGCGCGTTACAGCTATGACGATCCGGCGTTTCTGAATAATCAGGATTACCGGGAAGAAGGCCGGGTGTGGAAGGTTGGCGTGACCTGGACGCCGGCGCTCTGATTGGAACTTAGGTTTGCCCTGGCCTCATCGCAGGCCTCACAGGTCCGGCGCAATCACCTGACACAACCGCGCCAACGCCTCCAGCATCTGCCCACTCGGCCGCTCCAGGCCTTTATCCGGCACCAACAGCAACCGCCCCTGCGCCACCGCCGCCACCTGCGGCCAGGCTTTCCAGGCATCCAACTGCGGCTGATCCGCTGCCAGAATCACCTCGGGATTGCGCTGCAACACCGACTCGATGCTGACCTGCGGCGCGGGCAGCGTGAGGTCGTCGAACACATTGCGTGCGCCGCACACACTCAGCGCATCGCTGATGATCTGCCCACCGCCCACGGTGTACAGCGGCGAGCTCCACACTTGGTAAAACACCCGCAAGGGCTCGGCACGCTGATAACGCTGGCGCAACCCGGCCAGGCGCTGGCGCAACTGCGCAGACAATTGCCGGCCGGCGTCGGCGCGCCCCAGTTGCTCGGCGATGGCCTGGACCTGGTGGGTCAGTTGTTCGAGGTTATGGGGTTCGGCGACATAGACGGGGATATTCAGGCGCTGCAACTGTTCACGCTGGGCCGGGCCGATACTGCCGGGCCAGAGCAGGATCAAGTCGGGCTTGAGGCTGAGCAAGCGCTCGATATTCAATCGACGCCACAATCATCGCACCGACCAATACCACGGCCATCGGGCCGCGTTCGGTGTCGAACAGGCAGACAACACGCTCGTTACGCGCAAACAGCTCCGGCACGTTCTCGGC
>NZ_JAKNRV010000544.1:0-2453 GCF_023072625.1 Pseudomonas emilianonis | reverse complement strand
AGGTGTCGGCGCTTTCGACCGAGATGATCTCGGAGATCTGGTCAACGTCCAGTTGCGCGGCAACGCGCGGCAGGATGTTTTTGCCGTTGGAGGTGGCGGCGGCCAGGATGTGGCTGTAGCCAGCACCCAGCTCTGCTACCAGCGGCGCGACGTTTTCCGGCAGTTGGTGAGCGTAAGCGGCGTTGTCGGCCAGCAGTACTTTGCTCACGCCGGCGATTTTCGCAGCGGCTTCAGCCACGGCGCCAGTAAAAAGCTCAAGCAGACCAGCATCGCGCCGGTGTGTAACCTTCGTCCAAACTGCATCGGTAGCGTTTTCCACAAAGCCGTCAGTGGCGGCAACGCTAACAGCTCATGCCGTTTGTGGCGAGGGAGCTTGCTCCCGCTGGGGGACGAAGCGCCCCTGACAGGCTCGACAACCGCCCTCGCCGCTGGCTCAAAACTCCAACGTACTGGACACCGACACCTGCCGCGCATCCCCCATCGACACAAACACCGAGCTGGCGGCCGAGGTGTAGTAGGTGCGATCGAACAAGTTCTTCACGTTGACCTGAAACTTGACCTTCTGCCCTTCGATTTTAGTGTCGTAGCTGGCAAACAGATCAGCCACGGTATACCCCGGCAGATTGAAGCTGTTCTTGGCATCGCCTTCGCGCTGGCCGACGTAACGCGCACCGGCACCGACGCGCAGATCATCGCCGCCGAGCAGGCTGCCGACGTCATACACCGCCGACAACGAACCGGTGTGCTTGGCCACGTTCTGCAGGCGCTTGCCTTGCAGCGCCGGGTCTTTGGTGACTTCGGCATCGGTGTAGGCATAGCTGCCGATCAGGCTCCAGCGGTCGCTGAGCTGGCCGCTGGCGTCCAGTTCCAGGCCACGGGAGCGCACTTCGCCCGCCACGCTGTAGACGGTTTCCCCACTGACGGTCTCGGACACCAACACATTGCGCTTGGTGATATCGAACAACGCCGCACTGGCGGTGATGCGCCCCGGCATGTCGAGCTTGGTTCCCAGCTCCCAGGCCTTGGATTCTTCCGGCTGCAGGTTGCCCTGGAGCACGCTGCCATCGGTCAAGGGGGCAATGGTGGAGTTGGGTTTGAACGACTCGGTGTAGCTGCCGTAAAACGACAGTTCGTCCGTGTAGCGGTACACCAGGCCGGCACGCGGTACCCATTTCTGGCCATTGCCGTCGGTATTGGCCTTGAATGGCACGCCTTTGCCGGCGTATTGGTCGTACATCTGATAGCGCGCGCCGGCCACCAGGATCCACTGGTCGGTCAGGTGAATCGCGTCCTGTAAGAACAGCGAATCACTGCGCAGCAAGTCGGTCTGCGCGCTGTCCTTGGCGCTCACCGTGGTGCCTTGCACATCGTTGCCATACACCGGGTTGACGTAGCTGAAGGCACTGCGCTGCGACTGACGGATCAGTTCGGCGCGATAGATCTTGCGGTACTCATCGTCGAGGCCGAACACCAGATCATGCTGCATGCCGCCGAGCTTGACCTTGCCTTCCAAACTGGCCGTAGCGAAGCGGTCGGTGGTCAATGCGCCACGCGTACCGTCCATGCTGCGGGTCAAGGTGCCGTTGGTATTGACCGAGGTGATGCGGACCTGGCTGGCGTCATAGGTCTCGCGGTTCCAGCTGTAGCCGACGTGCGCCGTCCAGTCGTCGTTCAGCTCGTGATCGGCCTCGAAGCGATACAGGTCGGAGCGGCCTTCCATGTTGTTGAACGGCTCATCCAGGCGCCGGGTGGCGGGGATGTCCAACGGGTGATTGGTCTTGGGGTCGATGGCGGTGCCACGGTCGAACGGCGAGAGAAACTCGCGGTGCTCGTAGGCGAACACCACCTTGGTGGTATCGCCATACCAGGCCAGGGACGGTGCGATCATGCTCTCGCGGTGCGTGCCAAAGTTGCGCCAGTAATCTTCGTCCTCGTGGTCGACGATCAAGCGGTACGCCAAGCCGCTGTCACCGATGGGCCCCGTGGTGTCGAGGTTGCCACCGCTGCCGTTCTTGCCGTTGCCGAAGGTGGAGCCACGGACGGTCAAGGAGGTGGACTGCACCAACTGCGGCTTTTTGCTGACGATATTGACCACGCCTCCCGGGTCCTGGATGCCATACAGCAGCGACGACGGGCCCTTGAGCACTTCAACCCGTTCAGCCGTGGCGTTCAGCGCACGGCCCTGCACAATCGGCATGCCGTCGCGCATGATCGAGCCGTTACGGTTGTCGCCAAAGCCGCGCAGCATCACCGCATCCTGGGTGCTGCCGAGGGTGTTGGCCTGGGTGATGCCGCTGACATTGGCCAGGGCGTCATCCAGGTTGCGCGGTTGTTGATCGCGCAACACTTGGGCGGGCACTACGTTGACGGTTTGCGGGGTCTCCAGCAGCAAGCCACGCGAACGCATCACCGAGCTGGTGGGCGGCGGCTGGTAGCTGGTGCTGTCGGCGGGC
>NZ_JAKNRV010000543.1:0-2457 GCF_023072625.1 Pseudomonas emilianonis | reverse complement strand
CCAGCGCTTCGTTCCTGTGGTTCGCCACGCTGGCGCTGGGCGCCGCCTGGCTGGCCCCGTGGCTGGCACGTCCGACGACATGGCGTCTACTCGACCTTTTGGTGGCGGCGATGATGTTCAGCGTCGCCTATCAATTGATCAGCGCGTGATAGATATTCCAAAACGCTCTGGAACCTCTATCCCACACAGTTGTTGCGTGGTTTTGCCACACCCCCGGTGCTATGATCCGGACCCTGCGCCGCAAAGAGTACAAACTCCCCGGCGCTTGTTTGGCCGCCCGTGATCGGCCTTGCGCTCACCGCAACTGACCTGATTAGGAGAATCATCATGGCTTTCGAATTGCCGCCGCTGCCCTACGCACACGATGCCCTGCAGCCGCACATTTCCAAGGAAACCTTGGAATACCACCACGACAAGCATCACAACACCTATGTCGTGAACCTGAACAACCTGGTGCCTGGCACCGAGTTCGAAGGCAAGACCCTGGAAGAAATCGTCAAATCTTCTTCGGGCGGTATCTTCAACAACGCCGCTCAGGTCTGGAACCACACCTTCTACTGGAACTGCCTGGCGCCAAACGCCGGCGGTCAACCGACCGGCGCGCTGGCTGAAGCCATCAACGCTGCGTTCGGTTCGTTCGACAAGTTCAAGGAAGAATTCACCAAGACGTCCGTCGGCACCTTCGGTTCCGGTTGGGGCTGGCTGGTGAAAAAGGCTGACGGTTCCCTGGCCCTGGCCAGCACCATCGGCGCCGGCAACCCGCTGACCAGCGGCGACACCCCGCTGCTGACCTGCGACGTCTGGGAACACGCTTACTACATCGACTACCGCAACGTGCGTCCAAAGTATGTGGAAGCGTTCTGGAACCTGGTCAACTGGAAGTTCGTGGCTGAGCAGTTCGAAGGCAAGACCTTCACTGCCTAAGCAACCCTTGCAGTAAAAAGAGCCCGGCGATTGCCGGGCTTTTTTTGTGCGTTCGACGGCGGCGCCAGCCGGGCATGACGGAACCAACTGCTCGGAAATTGCCACCCAGGCAGTGAGAGGAATGTCCCTTTCATTCAATGTCGGAGAATTAACTTATGATCGCAGGCGCAGCAGGATTAGGAGCAGCAGCCTCAGCACTCGCCCCGGTGTTACTGCCGTTGGCGGAGCAAGCCGCCAGTATGGCCATGGGTGTCGCAAAGGACCTTCTAAGTAACGCAACGAGTGCTGGCTCAAACGCAACGAATCAACAGCAGCAAATCAAATTCTGATTGAGCAGACATATCCACCCGTCCCTGACGGGTGCGCGTAAAAGGTGGCGGAACAAAACCGGTCCGCCATCTCCTGAATTCCTCCTCGCCTGACAGCCCCACCTGCAACAGACTGGCCAACCATGACGTCATAGAGCATGGCCGCGCAATGTTCCTTTGACTGCCATCACCAGATTGCCAATACTCATGGCATATTGAAGGCCACCCGCATGAGACAAGGAATGCCCCTTTGAAGCTGGAACTCAAAAACAGCTTGTCGGTGAAGTTGCTACGGGTTGTGCTGCTGTCGGCATTGATCGTGGGCGTGGCGCTGAGCGTGGCGCAGATCGTTTTCGATGCCTACAAGACGCGCCAGGCCGTGGCCGATGATGCCCAGCGCATCCTCGACATGTTCCGCGACCCCTCGACCCAGGCCGTCTACAGCCTGGACCGCGAGATGGGCATGCAGGTGATCGAAGGCCTGTTTCAGGACGGCGCGGTGCGCATGGCTTCCATCGGCCATCCCAACGAAACCATGCTCGCGGAAAGAAGCCGCGCCTTACAGCAATCCTCCAGCCGCTGGTTGACCGACCTGATTCTCGGCCAGGAACGCACGTTCACCACCGCCCTGGTCGGCAAAGGCCCCTATAGCGAATATTACGGCGACCTGAGCATCACCCTTGATACGGCCACCTACGGCAAGAGTTTTATTGTCAGCTCGGTGATCATCTTTATTTCCGGCGTGCTGCGCGCATTGGCCATGGGCCTGGTGCTGTACCTGGTGTATCACTGGCTGCTGACCAAGCCGCTGTCGCGGATTATCGAGCACCTGACGTCGATCAACCCCGACCGCCCCAGCGAGCACAAGATCCCCCAGATCAAGGGCCACGAGCGCAATGAACTGGGGCTGTGGATCAATACGGCCAACCAGTTGCTCGAGTCCATCGAACGCAACACCCACCTGCGCCACGAGGCGGAATCCAGCCTGCTGCGCATGGCCCAGTACGATTTTCTCACCGGCCTGCCGAACCGCCAGAAACTGCAGGAGCAACTGGACAAGATCCTGATCGACGCCGGCCGCCGACAACGTCGCGTGGCAGTGTTGTGCGTGGGCCTGGATGACTTCAAAAGCGTCAACGAGCAGTTCACCTACCAGGCGGGCGACAAACTGCTGCTGGCCCTGGCTGATCGTCTGCGCGCCCACAGCGGCCGCCTCGGCGCCCTC
>NZ_JAKNRV010000542.1:0-2476 GCF_023072625.1 Pseudomonas emilianonis | reverse complement strand
CTGGGTGAATGACAGCGAACACCTGCCTGACCTCGCTGAACTGGGCGTGGTGTTCCTGCTGTTTTCCCTGGGCCTGGAGTTCTCGCTGAGCAAAATGTTCGAGCTGCGCCGCGTGGTTTTTGGCATGAGTGGCGACGCGTACCACATGACTTCGCCACCGTCCGACGGTGCCGGCGCCGCACGTTGCATTACCAACGCCCTGCGGGATGCGAAGATCAGCCCGGACCGGGTGCAGTACATCAACGCCCATGGTACTTCGACGGCGACCGGCGACTTGGCGGAAGCCGAAGCGGTCAAGTCGGTATTCGGCGAGCACGCCTACAAGCTGGCGGTCAGCTCCACCAAGTCCATGACCGGCCACCTGTTGGGTGCGGCGGGCGCGGTCGAAGCAATCTTCAGCATACTGGCCATTAAGGATCAGGTCGCTCCGCCGACCATCAACCTCGATGAGCCGGATGAAGGCTGCGACTTGAACTTCGTGCCTCACGAAGCGCAGAAAATGCCGATCGACGTGGTGTTGTCCAACTCGTTCGGTTTCGGTGGTACCAACGGTTCCCTGGTGTTCCGCCGGTTCGCTGAGTAATGCATAGCTGGGTCGACGGTCAGCCAGCGGACAGCGTGCCCCTGAAAGATCGCGGCCTGGCGTATGGCGATGGCCTGTTCGAAACCATCGCCGTCAAGGCCGGGCAACCCGTGTTGCTCGACCGCCACCTGCAACGCCTGGCTGAAGGTTGCAGGCGGTTGGCATTGGTTGCGGACCACGCATTGGTCCGCAGCGAAGTGCTCGCTTACGCCACCGCCCTCGGCGACGGCGTACTCAAGTTGATCCTCACCCGTGGCGACAGCCTGCGCGGTTATGGCATCAACCCCGGCGCCCCGGTGCGCCGTATCCTGCAGGGCAGTCCGCCTGCTGCTTATTCCCAGGCTCATGGCGCCGACGGTATCCGCCTGTTTCCGTGCGTCACCCGTTTGTCCGAGCAGCCGCTGCTGGCCGGTCTTAAACATCTCAATCGCCTCGAACAAGTGATCGCTCGCGCCGAGTGGCAAGATGCCGAGCATGCCGAAGGTTTGATGCTGGATATGTCCGGGCGCGTCATCGAAGGCGTGTTCAGCAACCTGTTCCTGGTGCGCAACGGCGTGTTGCTGACCGCCGATCTGAATCGTTGCGGCGTGGCCGGGGTCATGCGTGCCGAGATCCTGGCCCAGGCGCAGGCGCTCGGCACCCCGGTGGTCGTGGCCGATATCAGCCTTGAGCAGTTGCAGTCGGCCGACGAGGTTTTTGTCTGCAACAGCGTTTATGGCATTTGGCCGGTGCGCGACTGCGCTGCGATGAGCTGGCCGGTTGGGCCGCTCACCCGTAAACTGCAGGGCATTGTTCGCACGCTATTGGATATTTGAGTTGATACGAAAACTGTTGTTACTGCTGCTGATCGGTCTGTTCTCGGCGGCATTGCTGTTGGGGGTGTCGGCCTGGAAGCTCAACTCAGCCCTGAAGCAGCCCTTGCACCTGACCGAGGAGCAACTGCTCGACGTGCCGGCAGGTTCCACGCCGACCGGCACCTTCAATCGCCTGGAAGCCGACGGGGTGCTCGACGGCGCGTTCTGGTTGCGTCTTTACTGGCGTTTCAACCTCGAAGGCCAGCCATTGCACAGCGGTGAATACCGCCTGACACCCGGGCTCACCGCTCAAGGCTTGATCGGTTTGTGGCAGCGTGGCGAAGTGGTGCAATACAGCCTGACGCTGGTGGAGGGTTGGAATTTTCGCCAAGTGCGCTCGGAGTTGGCCAAGCATGAAAAGATCGTGCAGAGCCTTGCCGGGCTGAGTGACAGTGAAGTGATGGACAAACTCGGCCACCCTGGGGTGTTCCCCGAGGGGCGATTCTTTCCCGATACCTATCGCTTTGTGCGCGGCATGACGGATGTCGAGTTCCTCAAGAAGGCCTATAACCGCCTGGATGACGTACTCGCCCAGGAGTGGAGCAAGCGCGCCGCCGACGCGCCGTACACCGACCCGTACCAAGCCCTGATCATGGCCTCCCTGGTGGAGAAAGAGACCGGTGTGCCGGAGGAGCGGGGGCAGATCGCCGGGGTATTCGTGCGTCGCATGAAGATCGGCATGCTGCTGCAGACCGATCCCACGGTGATCTACGGCCTGGGCGAACGCTACAACGGCAAGCTGACGCGCGCCCATCTCAAGGAAGCCAATCCGTACAACACCTACATGATTGCGGGGCTCCCACCGACACCCATCGCGATGGTCGGCCGCGAGGCGATTCATGCGGCGTTGAACCCGGTATCGGGCAGCAGCCTGTATTTCGTCGCACGGGGCGATGGCAGCCATATTTTCTCGGATGACCTGGATGCGCATAATGCCGCCGTGCGTGAGTTCCAGCTCAAGCGCCGCGCCGATTACCGTTCCAGCCCGGCGCCGCAGGTGAAACCGTTGGAAGACGCCACGCCGACGAGCGACGCACCC
>NZ_JAKNRV010000541.1:0-2481 GCF_023072625.1 Pseudomonas emilianonis | reverse complement strand
ACCAGGCGCTGCAGATTGATCGCGTGCGGCGCCTGCCCCGCCTGGATCGCCTGCCACACCGCGCGACAGTCTTCATAAGCCGCCGGGAACGGGTGCTCCGGCGCCAGCCGATAGTCGATGGCGATCACCAGCACCTGCAACGCGCTGGCCAGCTCGAAACAGATGAAGTCATGGGAGTCCAACCCGCCGACCACCCAGCCGCCGCCGTGTATATAAAGAAGGCATGGCCAGCCGTTAGCCGGAGTGGACGTTGTGGGCAGATAACTGCGCACACCTACGCCAGCCAGGGAAAAGTCCGACACTTGCAGCCCGTCCGGTTGCGGTGGGGTGAACGCCTGGCACATGCGGTCGTAGTTCTGACGTACCGCTGCCAGGGAGGAGTCGTCGCAGGTAAAGGTTTCAGTCTTGGCGACGAACGCTGCAAGCTGTGCAGAAATTGGATACATGCGCAAGCGCTCCTACATCCAGACCCCATGGGCCTTAAGGTTTGAGGCTGGCCTGCACCGCCGCCACGCCATCGCCGCCATCAAACGCTGCAACCCCGGTCAGCCAGCGCTGCATATCCTCGGGATGATCGCGCAGCCATTGCCTGGCCACATCCTGCGGCGACTGGCGCGCCATGATCGGTACCATCAATTGGCTTTCCTGGGCGGCGGTGAATGTCAGGTTTTCCAACAACCGATTGGCGTTGGGGCAGCGCTCGCCGAAATCCGGCGCCGTGACCGTGGAGACGGTGGCACGCCCCTCATCGGGGCCGAACACATCTTCACTGCCGGTGAGGTAGGCCATTTTCATATTGATGTTCATCGGGTGCGGGGTCCAACCGACAAAAACCACGAACTCCTTGCGATTCACCGCCCGCTGCACCGCGGCCAACATCCCCGCCTCGCCCGAAGCGACCAACTTGAAACCACCCAGGCCGAAGCGGTTGGTGTCGATCATTTTCTGGATATCGGTATTCGCCCCGCTGCCCGGCTCGATACCGTAGATCTTTGCGCCCAGTTGCTCCTTGAAGCGGGCAATGTCGGCAAACGTCTTCAGTCCGGCATCGGCCACGTATTGCGGCACAGCCAAGGTGGCCTGGGCGTCGGCGAGGCTGGGCGTATCGAAGACCTTGACCTGCCTGGCGGCCAGAAACGGCGCGATGTTGTTGTCCATCGCCGGTTTCCAGTAGCCAAGGAAGATATCCAGGCGCTTGTCGCGGATACCGGCAAAGACGATCTGCTGCACCGCGCTGGTCTGTTTGCTGTCATAGCCCAGGCCATTGAGCAGCACATCGGCCATGCCCGAGGTAGCGACCACGTCGGTCCAACTGACGACGCCCATGCGCACGGTTTTGCAGGACGCCGGATCGGCGGCCAGGGCTTGAGCACTGAGCAGCGCGACGCCGGTGAGGGTCAGCAGATAGCGGTTGAACAGTCTTTTCATGAAAGAAGTCTCACTCGGCAGTTTTTATTGTGGGGAGTGGCGTCTGGTGCGCCGTCCACCCAACCTTACCGAGCGGGACTTCGGTAAAAGCGACCTGTGGCGACTGGCAGTTGCACCCAAGCGACCGCCCCGCGCTCACTGAAGCATATAGAACAGCCACTTTGCCCCCTTCAATCCTGGGATGACCAGAGTCGCGGGGGATTTGCCTGATTAACCTCAGGAGTATTCCTACAAAAGCATAGGAAAGTCTCACCTGAGCAATACCGCCACTGCGTGATTTGATCCGGGTCTTTTTCAGACACGGATCGTTACGCATGACCGACACGCCTTGGGCCGCCCGCGAGGGCGATGCGCTTCTGCACAGTTCCATGCTGGCCGACGTTTTAGGCGGAGTCCTGGAGATTGCCGCCAACGTGGCCGTGACGGCCTTGGCGACAGCGGCGGTGGTTGCGGCGGCGGGTGTCACCGTGGCGACTGGCGGTCTCGGCTGCGTTGTACTCGGCGCCGTGGTGGGTGCGGTGGTCGGCGTCGGCATGAGCAAAACCGGCGCGGATAAAGGCCTCTCACGATTATGTGAGTATTTCGCCAATGCCCTGTTTCCTCCCGTCATCGACGCCTTCATCAGCAGCGGTTCGCCCAACGTATTCATCAACGGCAAACCCGCTGCGCGGGCGGCTGGCAAAATCTCGGATGTAATCGCAGCGCCAGGTGGTGAGCCTGCTTATCTGGATATCGCTGAAGGATTTTTCTCTCAGCTATGGCGCCCTACGGTGGCCTCTCCGGTGGCGGGCGCGGTGCCTTGTCCTGGCGATAAAGTCGACTGCCATAAACACGCGCCGATGCCAGAGCAATACATGGCCGAGGGTTCCAGTCGCGTATTTATCAACGGCCAGCCCGCAGTGCGCAGTGGGGATCGCAGCACCTGCGAGGCCAAGGTTGGGACGGTACAGATTTCGCCGAATGTGATCATCGGCGGAGCGCCCGTGGTGGTTCGCGAAATCCGCAGCGGCAAGACGCCCGGTGTCGGGCTGGCGGTGACGGCGCTGCTGACGT
>NZ_JAKNRV010000540.1:0-2502 GCF_023072625.1 Pseudomonas emilianonis | reverse complement strand
CGGGCGGCCGGGGTTGGGCTGGGCGACCGGGTCGCCGCGTGCATGCCCAACACCTGGCAAACCCTGGTAGGCATGCTCGCCACCAGCAGCCTGGGCGCGATCTGGTCGTGCTCATCACCAGACTTCGGCACCCAAGGCGTGATCGACCGTTTCGGCCAGATCGAACCCAAGGTGCTGATCACCTGCGCCGGTTACCGCTACGCCGGCAAGACCATCGACCAGAGCGCCAAGCTCAACGAGATCCTCGAACGCCTGCCGTCCCTGCAGCAACTGATCATCGTGCCGTATGCGCGGCCCCAGGCGCGGGTCGAGGACTATCGGAGCGCCGCCAACGTCGCGCTGTGGAGTGACTTCTACCAACCCGGCGGCGCACCTGAGTTTGTCGCGGTGCCGTTCGACCATCCGCTGTATATCCTCTATTCCAGCGGCACCACCGGCGTGCCCAAGTGCATCATCCACGGCACCGGCGGCGTGCTGCTCACCCACCTCAAGGAACACGGCCTGCACGCGGACCTGTCCCGTGAGGATTGCCTGTTCTACTACACCACCTGCGGCTGGATGATGTGGAACTGGCTGGTCTCGGTACTGGCGCTCGGCGCCACGGCGGTGCTGTACGACGGCTCGCCGTTTCACCCTGGCCCCGAGCGCTTGATCGACCTGATCGACGCGGAACGGATCAGCGTGTTCGGCACCAGCCCGAAGTACCTCGTCACCCTGGAAAAGGCCGGGCTACAGCCGCGCCGGAGCCATGACCTGAGCAGCCTCAAAGGGCTGATTTCGACTGGCTCGCCGCTGTCGCCCCAGAGCTACGACTACGTGTACCGCGAGATCAAGCGCGAGGTGTGCCTGTCCTCGATGTCCGGCGGCACCGATATCGTCTCCTGCTTCGTCATCGGCAACCCGGTGCTGCCGGTGCGCCGCGGTGAAATGCAGTGCAAGAGCCTGGCTATGGCCATCGAGGTGTGGGACGACCAAGGGCGGCCGCTGGTCGGTGAAAAGGGCGAACTGGTGTGTACCCGGCACTTCCCCGCCATGCCCATCGGCCTGTGGAACGACCCGCAGCAGAAAAAACTGCGCGCCTCCTATTTCAGCCAATTCCCCGGCGTCTGGGCCCAGGGCGATTACGCCGAGCAGCGGCCCAACGGCAGCCTGCTGATTCACGGGCGCTCCGATGCGGTGCTCAACCCTGGCGGTGTGCGGATCGGCACCGCCGAGATTTATCGGCAGGTGGAAAAAGTCCCGCAGGTGCTGGAAAGCCTGGCCATTGGTCAGCGCTGGCAGGACGATGTGCGCGTGGTGCTGTTCGTGCGGCTCAACGATGGCGTCGAGCTGGATGACGCCCTCGAACAGCAGATCCGCCAGGTGATCCGCGCCAACACCACGCCACGGCATGTGCCGGCGAAGATCCTCGCCGTCAGCGATATCCCGCGCACGATCAGCGGCAAGATCGTCGAACTGGCGGTGCGCAATGTGGTGCATGGCGAACCGGTGAAACACACCGACGCGCTGGCCAACCCGGAGGCCCTGGCACAGTTTCGCGACCGGCCTGAGCTGGCACTTTAAGGTGAAAGGTTTCAGCGCCAACGCACTCATTTGAAGACAAACCCCCAATGCATGCTATTTTCGGGGGTAGTCACCCATCGTTGTCCCACCGGATAATGGGTGTTGTCATTTTTCAAAGCGTTACGCTCAGGGCTTTTTATGAAGGAAACATCCACCGGTAGCGAAGCCGCCGCATTGATTGCGCGGCTGGACTGGGCCAAAAGCCCCCTCGGTGAGGCCAATGATTGGCCGCAAAGCCTGCGCACCTCCGTGGATATTGTCGTCCACTCGCCGATGCCAATGCTGCTGTTATGGGGCAGCGAACTCATCCAACTCTACAACGACGCCTTCGCCCTGCTGGCGGGCAACAAGCACCCTGACGCGATGGGCCAACCGGCGCACCAGACCTGGCCGGAATTGCACAGTTTCACCGCACCGGTCTATGACGCGGTTCTCAGCGGCCAGGTGCGTTCCTTCAGCGAGCAGCGCTTTGTCCTGCAGCGCAACCAGCGCGACACCGAGATCTGGCTTGACCTGACCTACAGCCCGATCCGCGATGAATCCGCCAGCGTGTCCGGCATCCTCGTCACCGCCATTGAAACCAACGAACGCCGCCAGTTCACCCAGGAACTGCAACAGCGCTCCGAAGCCAGCCTCAAAGCCCAGCAAAGCACCGAGCAACGCCTGCGCCACCTCAACGAAAACCTCGAAGAGCGTGTGGCCCAGCGCACCCTGGCACTGGCCGAGGCCAACCAGCGCCTGCAAAACGAAATGGTCGAACGCGAACGCGCCGAAGACGCCCTGCGCCATGCGCAGAAGATGGAAGCGGTGGGCCAGCTCACCGGCGGCATCGCCCATGACTTCAACAATATGCTCACCGGCATCATCGGCAGCCTGGACCTGATGCAACGCTACATCGCCGCCGGGCGCAGCGACGACATCGGCCGCTTTGCCGACGCC
>NZ_JAKNRV010000053.1:0-21555 GCF_023072625.1 Pseudomonas emilianonis | reverse complement strand
CGCGTGATGTTCCCGATCCGCGAAAGCCGCGGCCGGATCATCGCCTTCGGTGGCCGGGTACTCGGGGACGACAAGCCCAAGTACCTCAACTCGCCGGAAACCCCAGTGTTTCACAAGGGCCAGCAACAGCAAGAGAATGCCGGGCGGCAGCAACAATTGTTTGATGAAATAACGAATAGGCATCGAGCATCTCCATAGATGCCCGAAGCCTAAGGTGTAACGGGGTTTAGCGACAATCTTTACAAGAACGAAGCAGTGTCAGCGATGATCAGGCTGCTAAGGGGGCATGTATTACTTGAACCTTACGGCCCGATGTTTTTCCGGACCGCGAGCGGCTGACACATCCTTGAGCCACACCACCTTGGCCGACCGCACAGGCTCATTGGGTGGCGTGCAAGCCACGCCGACAGAAGCCGAGCGTTCGTTCCTTGCCAGGTAAGCCTTGATCAGTTCCATCTCCGCGTGGCTCAAACCTCGCAGTTCCAACTCGACGGGCTGTTCATCACGCAACCGGCCCGCTGTACTGGCTGCATCCAATGCTCGACCCAAGCGGTCGATGAGTCCTTGGTAAACATCCGATTTAGATAACATTCGCTGCGATTCCACCATCCCCTCACCTCATTGAAGATAAGTCTTGCTCCCCAATAAACAGCGTAGCCCCCATGGCTGCGCCTGCCCGGCGCCGCGACAGACGGCCTCGACCGAGCAATCAGGGTTTCCCTCGATAGAGTGGGGTCATGTATGCTACGGCGCTTCCTGTAACTCCACTTCCCGCAGGGTTTGGGCACGGACGCGGCGCTTTTTGGTGTCGCTCGACCCGAACAATGTACCGAAGAGGATTAGGCCACCCCTATTCAGTTCAAAAGTAGCCATGCACGAACAATATCAGCCCCGTGAAATAGAAAATGCCGCCCAATCCTTCTGGGACGAGCAAAAGTCCTTTGAAGTCAGTGAACAGCCAGGCAAGGAGACCTTCTATTGCCTATCGATGTTCCCTTACCCCAGCGGCAAGCTACACATGGGGCACGTGCGTAACTACACCATCGGCGACGTGATTTCCCGTTACCAGCGCATGCAAGGCAAGAACGTCCTGCAACCCATGGGTTGGGATGCCTTTGGCATGCCGGCGGAAAACGCCGCGATGAAGAACAACGTAGCGCCCGCCAAGTGGACCTACGAGAACATCGCCTACATGAAGACCCAGCTGCGCAGCCTGGGCCTGGCGGTGGACTGGTCCCGCGAAGTGACCACCTGCAAGCCGGACTACTATCGCTGGGAACAATGGCTGTTCACCCGCCTGTTCGAAAAAGGCGTGATCTACCGCAAGAACGGCACCGTGAACTGGGACCCGATCGACCAGACCGTGTTGGCCAACGAGCAGGTGATCGACGGTCGCGGCTGGCGTTCCGGCGCGCTGATCGAAAAGCGCGAAATTCCGATGTACTACTTCAAGATCACCGCCTACGCGGATGAACTCTTGTCGAGCCTCGACGACCTGCCGGGCTGGCCTGAACAGGTCAAGACCATGCAGCGCAACTGGATCGGCAAATCCAAGGGCATGGAAGTGCAGTTCCCGTACAACGTCGATTCGATCGGCGAAGCGGGTGCCCTCAAAGTCTTCACCACCCGTCCGGACACCTTGATGGGCGCGACTTACGTCGCCGTCGCAGCTGAACACCCGCTGGCCAGCCAGGCCGCACAGAACAACCCTGAGCTGCAGGCGTTCATCGCCGAATGCAAAGGCGGCAGCGTGGCTGAAGCCGACGTCGCCACCCAGGAGAAAAAAGGCCTGCCGACCGGGCTGTTCGTCGAGCACCCGCTGACCGGCGAAAAACTGCCGGTGTGGGTCGCCAACTACGTGCTGATGCACTACGGCGATGGCGCAGTAATGGCCGTGCCGGCCCACGACGAACGCGATTTCGAATTCGCCACCCAGTACAACTTGCCGATCAAGTCCGTGGTGCGCACCAGCTCGGGCGACACCAACCCAGCCCCGTGGCAAGACGCCTACGGCGAGCACGGTGAGCTGATCAACTCCGGCGAGTTCGACGGCCTGGACTTCGTCGGCGCCTTCGACGCCATCGAAGTGGCGCTGATCAAGAAAAACCTCGGTGCCTCGCGCACCCAGTTCCGCCTGCGCGACTGGGGCATCAGCCGCCAGCGCTACTGGGGCTGCCCGATCCCGATCATCCACTGCGAGACCTGCGGTGACGTGCCGGTGCCGGAAGACCAATTGCCGGTGATCCTGCCGGAAGACGTGGTGCCGGACGGCGCCGGTTCGCCTTTGGCGCGCATGCCCGAGTTCTACGCGTGCAACTGCCCGAAATGCGGCCAGCCTGCCAAGCGTGAAACCGACACCATGGACACCTTCGTCGAGTCCTCGTGGTACTACGCCCGTTACGCCTCGCCGCACTACGAGGGCGGCCTGGTCGAGAAATCGGCGGCCGACCACTGGTTGCCGGTGGATCAGTACATCGGCGGTATCGAACACGCCATTCTTCACCTGCTGTACGCGCGCTTCTTCCACAAGCTGATGCGCGACGAAGGCCTGGTCAGCTCCAACGAGCCGTTCAAGAACCTGCTGACCCAGGGCATGGTGATCGCCGAGACGTATTACCGTCGCGAAGCCAATGGCAGTTACACCTGGTTCAACCCGGCCGATGTCGAGCTCGAGCGCGACAGCAAAGCCAAGGTCGTCAGCGCCAAGCTGATTGCCGACGGCCTGCCGGTGGAAATCGGTGGCACCGAGAAGATGGCCAAGTCGAAGAACAATGGCGTCGATCCACAGTCGATGATCGACCAGTTCGGCGCCGACACCTGCCGCCTGTTCATGATGTTCGCCTCGCCGCCTGACATGAGCGCCGAATGGTCCGACTCCGGCGTCGAGGGTTCGCACCGTTTCCTCAAGCGCGTCTGGCGCCTGGCGCACGCCCATGTCAGCCAGGGCCTGCCGGGCAAGCTGGACGTGGCCGCCTTGAGCGACGAGCAGAAAGTCATTCGCCGCAGCACCCACCTGGCCATCAAGCAAGCAAGCCAGGATGTGGGCCAGAGCCACAAGTTCAACACCGCCATCGCCCAGGTGATGACGTTGATGAACGTGCTGGAAAAAGCGCCACACGTCACCGAACAGGATCGTGCGCTGGTTCACGAAGGCCTCGAGACGGTCACCCTGCTGCTGGCCCCGATCACGCCGCACATCAGCCATGAACTGTGGAACCGCCTGGGCCACAGCGCTGCCGTCATTGATGCGCGCTGGCCGGTGCAGGATGACAGCGCGCTGGTACAGGACACGCTGCAGTTGGTGATCCAGGTCAACGGCAAACTGCGTGGCCAGATCGACATGCCAGCCAGCGCCAGCCGCGAAGACGTCGAAGCGGCCGCACGCTGCAACGAGAACGTGCTGCGCTTTACCGAAGGCCTGACGATCCGCAAAGTGATCGTGGTGCCGGGTAAACTGGTCAACATCGTCGCCAGCTAAATCGGATCGGGCGCAGGGCTTGAGCGCTGCGCCGAACTAAACCTTCAGGGCCTCGATAAGGCCCGCATGGTTTCAAGGGGAGCAATAAAATGATCAAACGCAATTTGCTGGTGATGGGCCTTGCTGTGCTGCTGAGCGCTTGCGGCTTCCAGCTGCGCGGTACCGGCACCAATGAACTGACCATCAAGGAATTGGACGTCAGCGCCCGCAACGCCTATGGCGAAACCGTTGTGCAACTGCGCGACACACTGGAAAACAGTGGCGTGCATGTCTACACCGGCGCGACCTACAAGCTGTTCCTGGCAGACGAGAAAGAAACCCAGCGTAACCTCAGCTACGCCAGCGCCGGCCGTGCGTCCGATATCGAGCTGAACACCTCGTTGGTTTTTGAAATGCAGGGCCGCGACCATCTGCCATTGATGGGTGACAAGATCGAAGTGCAAAAGGTCGTAAGCCACGATGGCAACAACCTGGTGGGCTCGGACTCTGAAACGACCCAGGTACGCAAAGAAATGCGTCGTGAGCTGGTCCAGCGCGTGATGCTGCGCCTGCAACAGCTGACTCCAGAAAAACTGGAACTCCTGCAACAGGCTGCCGACAACAAGGCCAAGGCTGACGCCGATGCCCTGAAAGCCGCGCAAGAGTACGAAAACAACACGCCGAAACAATCGCCTGTTGAAGTCCCAGCAGAGTAAGCCAGACGGGGCGCCCCAGGCGCCCCGTTCATCCCGCCTATGAAACTCGCCCCCGCCCAACTCGCCAAACACCTGCAAGGTGCTCTCGCGCCTGTCTATATCGTCAGCGGTGATGACCCGTTGCTGTGCCAGGAAGCGGCAGACGCCATTCGCACCGCCGCACGCCAGCAAGGCTTCGACGAACGCCAGGTGTTCAGCGCCGACGCCAGTTTCGACTGGGGCACACTGCTGCAAGCCGGCGCAAGCATGTCGCTGTTTGCCGAGAAACGCCTGCTGGAACTGCGTCTGCCGTCGGGCAAGCCCGGGGACAAGGGCGCGGCGGCCTTCATCGAGTACTGTTCGCGGCCTGCCGAAGACACGGTGTTGCTGATCAGCCTGCCCAAGCTCGACGGCAGCGCGCAGAAAACCAAGTGGGGCAAAGCGCTGGTGGAGGGGGCACAGACCCAGTTCATCCAGATCTGGCCGGTGGACAGCAATCAGTTGCCGCAGTGGATTCGTCAGCGCCTGTCCCAATCCGGGCTGTCGGCCACGCAGGACGCCGTGGAGCTGATCGCCGCCCGGGTCGAAGGCAACCTGCTTGCCGCTGCCCAGGAGATCGAAAAGCTCAAGCTGATGGCCGAAGACGGGCAGATCACCGTCGAAACCGTGCAGGGCGCTGTGGCTGACAGTGCGCGCTTTGACGTCTTCGGGCTGGTGGATGCCATCCTCAATGGCGAGCCCGCCCATGCCTTGCGCATGCTCGAAGGGTTGCGCGGTGAAGGCGTGGAACCGCCGGTGATTCTCTGGGCCCTGGCCCGCGAGTTACGGGTATTGGCCAATATTGCACTGCAATACAGCCAGGGCACGCCGCTGGACAAATGCTTCAGCCAGGCCCGGCCGCCGGTCTGGGACAAACGCAAACCGCTGATGAGCAAAGCCCTGCAACGACACTCGGCGCAACGCTGGGCGCAACTGTTGCTGGAAGCCCAGCGCATCGATGCACAAATCAAAGGCCAGGCGGCCGGTTCGCCGTGGATGAGCCTGAGTCGTTTGTCACTGTTGATGTCTGGCCAGCGCCTGACACTCCCCGCCGAATAATCCCTCTCTTAAAAACACTGCAAAACCAATGTGGGAGCAAGCCCCCTCCCACATGTTGGCTGTGTTTTCATTTCAAAAAATTTGTCAGGCTTTACAGCGGCCAGACTTCGGCAGATGATTTGCACCGCTGCATCCCACCTGAAGAGAGTACCGACCATGAGCAAAAAGCCATCTAAGCATGGCCCCAACAAGGCCAAATCCATCATCGCCCAGCCACTGTTCCGCAGCCGTCAGGAACGCGCCGGCAAGGGCAAAGGCAGCTACCGCCGCGAAGCCTTCCAGTCTAATAGCTGGGAGGCTTCTTACTTTCTGGCTGCCTGAAGGCAAGCGGCCCTCCGGCATGATAAGGTCAGCACTTGATTTGTAATCCCTGGACCTGTGCATGCCCTCTCGTCTTTCCCGTCGTTGGCACCTTCGCCAATTGATCGCTGCCTCCAGCCTCATTCTGCTTGTCGCCTGCGCGGAAAAACCCACCGCCGCAGATGCTCAACCCCTGCCAACACTGTCAACCGCACCGGTCGTTGCGCCCGCTGTCGTGGCCCCGCTGGCCGTGGACAACCTGGACATCCAGCCCACCCAGACCTTTGCCGAATGGCAGGCCGGTTTCCGTGCGCAAGCCTTGGCGGCCGGGATTACGCCAGCCGTCTTTGATATGGCCTTCGCCAATATCACCCCGGACATGGCAGTGATCCGCGCCGACCGCAGCCAGCCGGAATTTTCCCGCCCGGTGTGGGAATACCTCGACGGCGCGCTGTCACCAGTACGCGTGCGTAATGGCCAGACACTGTTGATCAAGTACGCCGACACCCTGCAAAGCATCGAGCAACGTTATGGCGTCGACCGCCAGGCGCTCGTCTCGGTGTGGGGCATGGAGAGTAACTTCGGTCAGTTCCAGGGCAATAACTCGGTGATCCGCTCCCTGGCGACCCTGGCCTACGAAGGTCGGCGCCCAGCCTTTGCCCAGGCGCAATTGCTCGCGGCGCTGCAGATCATCCAGCACGGCGACATCCAGGCCGACCAGATGCGCGGCTCCTGGGCCGGCGCCATGGGCCAGACCCAGTTCATCCCGACCACCTACAACACCCACGCCGTGGACTTCGACGGCGACGGTCGCCGTGATATCTGGAACAGCCCAGCCGACGCCCTCGCCTCCACCGCGCATTACCTGCAAAGCTCCGGCTGGCAGAAAGGCCAGCCGTGGGGCTTCGAAGTCAAACAACTGCCGACCAACTTTGATTACGCCCTGGCCGACGGTGGCGTGCGCAAGACCGTCGCCGACTGGCTGAAACTGGGCATCCAATTGCCGCCGGGGGCGAGCATGCCGCCTAACGTCGACCAGCTCTCCGCCGCCCTGTTGCTGCCGGCGGGTTACCGTGGCCCGGCGTTCCTGGTGCTGGATAACTTCCGCGCAATCCTCAAGTACAACAATTCGTCGTCCTACGCATTGGCCGTTGGCCTGCTGTCGGAGCGCTTCGGCGGAAGCGGTGTGATTCGGGGCGATTGGCCGAAAGATGAACTGCCGCTGAGTCGTTCCCAGCGTATTGATCTGCAGACCGTACTCAACACCCACGGCTATGACGCGGGCAACCCGGACGGGATTATCGGCGCCAACACGCGCAAGGCGATCCGTGCGGCGCAACAGTCACTGGGCTGGCCGGCGGATGGTTATCCGACGGTGAAGTTGCTGGAGTCGTTGCAGAGCCGTTAGATCGGCTTATGGCGACTACCGCTATCGGGGGCAAGCCCCCTCCCACATTTGACTGCATTTCAAAGGATGTACGCGGTCAAAATGTGGGAGGGAGCTTGCTCCCGATAGCGGTTTAGCAGACGACAGATTCAGCGGTTGAACACCACATCCTGCTCCAACACCACCCGCTGCTCCCCCGCATCCAACCGCACCCGCGCGCCCATCGGCAGCGTCAGGTTCGGATCGCAATGCCCGCTGCGCCAGCCGGACAGTACCGGGATGCGTAGCGGTTCGAAGGTCTGCTTCAGCAGCCGCTCCAACGCAGCGCTATCCACCCCCGCCACATCTCCCACCAGCACACCCGCTACCTGAGCCAGCTTGCCGGCCAGGCGCAGATGCGTCAGCAAGCGGTCGATGCGGTAGATCGGCTCGTTGACGTCTTCGATAAATAGAATGATGCCCTCGGCATCGATTTCGTAGGACGTACCCATCACCGCTGCGATCATCGACAGGTTACCGCCGAGCAAGCGCCCACAGGCGATACCGGGCTCGATCGTGGTCAACGGGTAGGCCGCCGGGTGCGTCAGCGCGCTGCCTGCACCCACCTGGCCACGCAGCATGTTGAACAACGACGACTCGGTGGGTGGCTGCTTGTCGCCGAGCAGGTCGGCATTCAGCATCGGGCCGTGGAAGGTCACAAAACCGACATAGCGATTGATCGCTAGGTGCAGAGCGGTCATGTCGCTGTAACCCACAAAAGGCTTGGGGTTGGCGCGCAGCAGGTCGAAGTCCAGGCGGTCCAGCAGGCGGGGCGTGCCGTAGCCGCCGCGCAGGCAGAAGATCGCATCGATAGCGGGGTCGGCGAAGGCGGCGTGCAGGTCGCGCAGACGCATGTCATCGCTACCGGCGAGGTAGCCGTCACGTTCATACACACCTGGGAAGATGCGCAGCTCATAACCGCGGGCGCGCATCCATTGCCCGGCTTTTTCCACGTCCAGCGCGGCAGGGCCGGCGGGCGCGATCAGGCCGATGGTGGCGTCAGAACGCAATGCAGGTACGGCGGCGGTCATCCACGATTCTCCCTAATCAACGCGGAACGAAATGTGGGAGGGGGCTTGCCCCCGATAGCGGTTGTTCAGTCACCAGAGGCAGTGACTGACACTCTGCAATCGGCGGCAAGCCCCCTCCCACATTGGATCTGCGGTGTTGCGCAGATCGGTATTACGAAATCAGGCTAGCCTTGACCAGCTTGGCCTGCTCGTCGGCGTGGTACGAGGAACGTACCAGCGGGCCCGACGCCACGTTCTTGAAGCCCATCTTGTAGCCTTCCTCGGCGAACCAGGCGAAGACGTCCGGGTGCACGAAACGCTGCACCGGCAAGTGGCTGCGCGATGGTTGCAGGTATTGGCCCAGGGTCAGCATGTCGATGTCGTGTTCGCGCATGCGCTGCATGACTTCGATCACTTCTTCGTCGGTTTCGCCCAGGCCCAGCATCAGGCCGGACTTGGTTGGGATGTGCGGCATCATCTGCTTGAATTTCTGCAGCAGGGTCAGCGACCACTGGTAGTCCGAACCTGGGCGCGCAGCCTTGTACAGGCGTGGCACGGTTTCCAGGTTGTGGTTGAACACATCCGGCGGCTCGGCGGCGGTGATTTCCAGCGCGACGTCCATACGGCCACGGTAGTCCGGCACCAGGGTTTCGAGCATCACGTCCGGCGACAGCTTGCGGATTTCGCGGATGCAGTCGGCAAAGTGCTGGGCACCGCCGTCACGCAGGTCGTCGCGGTCGACCGAGGTGATCACTACGTACTTGAGTTTCAGGTCGGCGATGGCGATGGCCAGGCTTTCCGGCTCGTTGACGTCCAGCGGCTTCGGCCGGCCGTGGCCGACGTCGCAGAACGGGCAACGACGGGTGCAGATGTCACCCATGATCATGAAGGTGGCGGTGCCGCCGGAGAAGCATTCGCCCAGGTTCGGGCAGGACGCTTCTTCGCACACGCTGTGCAGCTTGTGCTTGCGCAGCAATGCCTTGATACGGTCGACTTCCGGCGAGACCGGGATGCGCACGCGAATCCAGTCAGGTTTTTTCGGCAGTTCGGTGGTCGGAATGATCTTGACCGGGATACGTGCAACCTTCTCGGCGCCGCGCAGCTTGACGCCGGCTTCCACCTTGGCACGCGGGGCCGGGGCCGGACGCTCGGTGACGTCCAGCGTCGGGATCATGGTTTGCACTGCATCAGTAGTCATAGTCAGTCGATTCCGCCCGTAAGGGTCGTCTGCTCAGCATAGTCGAGGTGTTTGACGAGCTGCGCACGCAGCCGGGCACTTACCTCGGCAAATTTAATCGGTGTGGCGTGGTCGCTCAACTGGGTCATCGCCAACCCGGCATAACCGCACGGGTTGATACGCCGGAACGGCGCCAGGTCCATGTCCACATTCAGCGCCAGGCCATGAAACGAACAACCGTGGCGAATGCGCAGCCCCAGGGAGGCGATTTTCGCGCCATCCACATACACACCGGGTGCATCGGGCTTGGCCGTGGCGCTCACGCCGTAACTGGCCAACAGCTCGATCAGGCAAGCCTCCATGCGGTTCACCAGGTCGCGCACGCCAAACCCCAGCTTGCGCACGTCCAGCAGCAGATACGCCACCAGTTGACCGGGCCCATGGTAAGTCACTTGACCCCCTCGGTCGACCTGCACCACCGGAATATCACCCGGAAGTAGTAGATGCTCGGCCTTGCCGGCCTGGCCCTGGGTGAACACCGGCGGGTGCTCCACCAGCCAGATTTCATCGGGAGCCGAGCTGCCGCGCTCGTTGGTGAAGCGCTGCATGGCGTGCCAGACGGGCTCGTAGTCCATCCGGCCGAGCTCGCGAAAGCCCAGGACCTGTGGCATCACAGCACCATGTGTACGAAGCCGGTGGCCCGCAGTTCGCTGTTGATGTCGTAGAGCTGGTCTTGACCGGTCGCAACGATGTGCAACTGGATCGTGGTGTACTTACCGTTGGAGCTCAAACGCTCGTCCACCCGGTTGTCATTGATCGTCGCGTGTTTACGCACGATGTCGATAATCGTGTCTTTGTTGCCCACACCGGTATCGCTGATCACCTTGACGGGATAATCCACGTTTGGGAATTCGATCTTTGGCGCCTTTACTTCTTTATCGGTCATGGCGTAACGGCCTCGTAAGCGTAAGCCGTGGCGACGGGCAAAACCCCGTGTCGGATCAACACGGGGCTTTGCAGGTGCACACTTATCAGTTGAACAAGCTGTAGAAGAACAGGCGGATGCTATCCCACACGCGGCGGAAGATACCACCTTCGTCGACGGCATCCAGGGCGATCAGGTCGGCACTGTGTACCACTTTATCGTCCAGTTTCACTTCGACCTTGCCGATCACGTCTCCCTTGGCGATTGGCGCAACCAATTGCGGGTTCATGGTCATGCTGGCAGCGAGCTTTTTCAGCTGGCCTTTAGGCATGGTCAGGGTCAGGTCTTCAGCCAGGCCGGCCTTGACTTGCGAGGTCGCGCCTTTCCATACCGGCGCGGTCGCCAGTTCAGCACCCTTCTGGTAGAAGGTCTGGGTTTCGAAGAAGCGGAAACCGTAGGTCAGCAGTTTTTGCGTCTCGGCCGCACGGGCCTGCTCGCTGTTGGTGCCGAAGACCACGGCGATCAGGCGCTGGCCGTCACGCACGGCGGACGACACCATGCAGTAGCCGGCTTCTTCGGTGTGGCCGGTTTTCAGACCGTCGACGGTCTTGTCACGCCACAGCAGCAGGTTGCGGTTAGGCTGTTTGATGTTGTTCCAGAAGAATTCCTTCTGGGAGTAGATCGCGTAGTGGACCGGGTCGACACGAATGATCGCGCGCGCCAGGATCGCCATGTCGTGAGCCGACGAGTAGTGCTCCGGGTTCGGCAGACCGGTCGGGTTCATGAAGTGGCTGTTGGTCATGCCCAGGTCGGCCACGGTTTTGTTCATCATGTCGGCGAACGCATCTTCGCTGCCGGCGATGTGCTCGGACAGGGCGACGCTGGCGTCGTTACCGGACTGGATGATGATGCCGTGCAGCAGATCGCTGACCGTCACCTGCGAACCGACCTTGATGAACATCCGCGAACCGCCGGTGCGCCAGGCGTTTTCGCTGACGGTCACCGGGTCGTTTTCGCCGATCTGGCCGCGACGGATTTCCAGGGTCGCAATGTAGGCCGTCATCAGCTTGGTCAAGCTGGCGGGTGGCAGGCGCTGGTCACCGTTGTTTTCCACCAGCACGTTGCCACTGGCGGCATCCATGAGGACCCAGGCCTTGGCGGCCAGTTGCGGTGAAGCCGGCACCATTTCAACCGCCCAGGCGGCAGGGGTGATGATCAGCGAGATAAGCAGGCACGTGCGTTTGGCTAAGGTGATGATGTTCATCCGTCTCTCGAAATTGCTTATGGAAACTTGCCCTCGCGGGCAAAACTTATTCAGACAGCCCGTTACCAGTCTGTCGCGTGTTCGGTTGCCTGCCCACCCCTTGCCCCTGGGTTTTATTGTTCAACGAGCCAACAACCAGGGCTCAGGCGCGCGCACGAACCTGAACCTTCAATCCTTTACGGTTTATTCAGCGCTGACCACGCTGGGTTGCCCCAGGTTGGCCAAACGCACGCTGTTCTGCACTTGCGCGACCTCGCTCGGCGAACCGATCGGGCCCATGCGCACGCGGTGCAAGGTCTGTTGATTGCGCACGATGGAGCTGATGAAGACCGGCGCATTGACCATGCCGCTCAGCTTGGACCTTAACAGCTCTGCCGCATCCGGGTTGGCGAAAGCGCCCACTTGCAGGTATTGCCCGCCAGCGGCCGAGGCACCCGGCGCAGCGCGGGGCACGACGACCGTGTCAGGAGCGTGCTGTTGCGCAGGTGGCGTCCACTGCTCGATCTTGCCGGTCGACGCCGTCACTTGGGGTTGCGCGACCTGCGGCTCGTTGAGCATCAAGGGTGCCGGCTTGCCACGCTGGGCCCAGTATTGCGCGGGGTCGATCCCTTCGACCTTGACCCGCGCGGTGCCGGTTTCGGCATAACCGAGTTTCTTCGCGGCGGCGTAGGACAAGTCGATGATCCGGTCCGAATAGAACGGCCCGCGATCGTTGACCCGCAGGATCACCGTGCGATTGTTGTCCAGGTTGGTCACGCGCACATAGCTGGGCAGCGGCAGGGTCTTGTGGGCCGCGCTCATGCCGTACAGGTCATAGACCTCGCCATTGGCCGTGTTCTGGCCGTGGAACTTGGTGCCGTACCACGACGCGGTACCCGACTGTACGTAGGTCTTGGAGTCTTGCAGCGGGAAGTAATTCTTGCCCAGCACGGTATAGGGGTTGGCCTTGTACGGGCCGGTGTGCAGGGTTGGCGTGGCATCCGGGATTTTCGACACGTCGACGTCCCACCACGGTGCACCGTCTTTATGCGCGCGGTTGATGTCCAGGCCCGGCTGGGAACGAACGGCGGTCCCCCCTGACTTTTGCGTCGGCGCGCGACTGGTGGAGCAACTGGCAACCAGCAAGGACAACGCGGCAAACGCCACCAGCTTGAGCGGTTTTTTCAACGGCGATGCCCGCATTACTTGTTGCCCCGTGCTTGGACCAGCATGTCAGACAGTTGATGCACGGCCATGGCGTACATCACACTGCGGTTATAACGCGTGATTGCGTAGAAATTCTTCAGGCCCATCCAGTATTCAGGGCCGTTTTCGCCTTCCAGGCGGAAAGCCGTAACCGGCATATCATCGCGCAGCGCATCATGACTTGACCAGCCCAGCGCCCGCAACTCCCCGACCGTCTTGGCCGGCTCGATACCCTGGGTGAGACCCTCATCGGCGCGGTCACCGCTCACGTCGGCACGGCTGACAACCGGTTCGCCGCCCACCCAGCCATGGCGCTTGAAGTAGCTGGCCACGCTGCCGATGGCATCGTCCGGGTTGCTCCAGATATTGATATGGCCGTCGCCGTCAAAATCCACCGCGTAGGCGCGAAAGCTGCTCGGCATAAACTGCGGCAAGCCCATCGCACCGGCGTAGGAGCCTTTGAGGGTCAGCGGGTCGACCTGTTCTTCGCGGGCCAGCAGCAGGAATTCGCGCAGCTCCTTGCGGAAAAAATCGGCGCGGGGCGGGTAATCGAAGCCCAGGGTCGACAAGGCGTCGATCACCCGATAACTGCCGGTATTGCGCCCGTAGAAGGTTTCAATGCCAATGATCGAGACAATCACCTGGGCGGGCACGCCATATTCCTGCTCGGCGCGGGCCAGCGCGGCTTCGTGCTGGCGCCAGAAGTCCACGCCCCGTGCCACACGGGCATCGGTCAGGAACATCGGGCGATAGTCCTTCCACTGCTTCACGCGCTCGGCCGGGCGGGAGATGGCGTCAAGGATCGCCTGCTTGCGCTGCGCCTCGCGGAACACGCCCATCAGTTGTTCACCGGCGAAGCCATAGTCGCGGGTCATTTCACCGACGAATTCGGCGACTTGGGGTGAGCCATCGTAGTCACCGGCCCGCGCCTCGTGCATGGCGCCCAGCAGCCCAATCAGGCTCATCCAGGACGCATGCCGAGTCGCCCAGCCGCGCATTACTTGAATTGACATCTTCACCTTATTCAAACCTGTGCGATCCATTTGCGATGCGTATGAATCGACATCAAAACCCCAAACGCTGACAGCAATGTCACCAGCGAAGTTCCGCCGTAGCTAATGAACGGCAACGGCACCCCAACCACCGGCAACAGGCCACTGACCATACCGATGTTGACGAAAACGTAAACAAAAAAAGTCATGGTCAACGAACCCGCCAGCAATTTGCCGAACAACGTCTGCGCCTGCGCGGTGATCACCAGGCCACGACCGATCAACAGTAAATAGATCAACAGCAACGCGCAAATGCCCACCAGGCCGAACTCTTCGCCCATCACCGCAATAATGAAGTCGGTGTGGCTCTCAGGCAAAAAGTCCAGGTGCGACTGGGTGCCCATCAGCCAGCCCTTGCCAAACACACCGCCGGAACCGATGGCCGCCTTCGACTGAATGATGTTCCAGCCGGTGCCCAGCGGGTCGCTCTCCGGGTCGAGAAACGTGAGAATCCGCTGTTTCTGGTAGTCATGCATAAAGAAGAACCACATGGCCACGGCCACCGGCACGGCGGCGGCGAGCACGCTGAGAATCCAGCGCCAGCGCAAACCGCCCATGAACAGCACGAACGCGCCGCCCGCCAGGATCAGCAGCGACGTACCGAGGTCCGGCTGGCGCACGATGAGGACAAACGGCACGCCGATCAGGATCAGGCTGATCCCCACATGCTTGAGTTGCGGCGGCAAGGTGCGCTTGGACAAGTACCAGGCGATGGTCGCCGGCATCAGGATCTTCATGAATTCCGACGGTTGGAAGCGAATCACCCCCGGAATATTGATCCAGCGGGTCGCACCCATGGCGTTGTGGCCCATCACGTCCACCACCACCAGCAGCAATACGCCGGCGACATACCCCAGCGGCACCCAGCGCGCCATGAAACGCGGCTCCAACTGGGCGATCACCACCATCGACAACAGGCCCAGGCCGAACGACGACGCTTGCTTGATCAGCAGGTCCCAGTTCTTGCCGCTGGCCGAATACAGTACGAACAGACTGCCGGCCGCCAGGGTCAGCAGCAGGATCAGCAACGGGCCATCAATGTGCATGCGCTGCAGCAATGTCGCGCGGCGACGCATCACATCCTCGCTGGAAAGGATGCGGTCAAAATTACTCTTCACTGGCCGTAACCTCGGTGCTTGAAGGGGGGCCGCCATATTCGGGCTTGAGCTTGCCGTCGTCGGTCAACAGCCAGGCATCCATCACTTGACGGACCACTGGCGCCGCGACGCCCGAACCGGACTCGCCGTTCTCGACCATCACGGCGACCACGATCTTAGGGTCGTCCGCCGGGGCGAAGCCGACAAACAAGGCGTGGTCGCGGTGGCGTTCCTGAACTTTGGAACGGTCATATTTTTCGCCTTGCTTGATCGCGACCACCTGGGCCGTACCGCTCTTGCCAGCAATGCGATATTGCGCCCCGATCGCCGCCTTGCGCGCCGTGCCCCGGGCGCCGTGCATCACCTGCTGCATGCCGTGGTTGACCTTGGTCCAGTCCGACGGGTCACGCAGCACAATGTCCGGAATCGGGTTTGCATCCACCGGCTTTTCGCCCTCGATGGTGCGGGCCAGGTGTGGCCGGTTCCAGATGCCTTTGTTGGCGACCAGTGCCGTGGCCTGGGCCAGTTGCAGCGGCGTGGCCTGCATGTAGCCCTGGCCGATGCCGAGGATCAGCGTCTCGCCGGGGAACCACGCCTGACGGCGGGTGGCACGTTTCCATTCGCGCGACGGCATCAGGCCGGGCGACTCTTCGAACATGTCCAGGGAGACTTTCTGACCGAGCCCGAACTTGCCCATGTAGGCCGACAGGCGATCGATCCCCAGCTTGTGGGCCAGGTCATAAAAATAGGTGTCGTTGGAACGCATGATTGCGGTGTCCAGGTCGACATAGCCGTCACCGGTGCGGTTCCAGTTACGGTATTTGTGATCGTAATTAGGCAGCATGTAATAGCCGGGGTCGAACACACGACTCGACGCCGTGACCACGCCCGCGTCCAGGCCGGCAATCGCCACCGCCGGCTTGATCGTCGAACCCGGCGGATACAGGCCGCGCAACACCCGGTTGAACAGCGGCCGGTCGATGGAATCGCGCAGCTCGGCGTAGGCCTTGAAGCTGATCCCCGTCACGAACAGGTTGGGGTCGAAACTGGGCTGGCTGACCATGGCCAGGACTTCGCCCGTATTCGGGTCCAGCGCCACCACAGCACCACGGCGCCCACCCAGGGCCATCTCGGCGGCTTCCTGCAACTTGATGTCCAGGCTCAGCACAATGTCCTTGCCCGGCACCGGGTCGGTACGCTTGAGCACCCGCAGCACGCGGCCGCGAGCGTTGGTCTCGACCTCTTCGTAACCCACCTGGCCGTGCAGCTCGGGCTCGTAGAAGCGCTCGATGCCGGTCTTGCCGATATGGTGGGTGCCGCTGTAATTGACCGGGTCGAGGCTTTTCAGCTCTTTCTCGTTGATCCGCCCCATATAACCGACGGAGTGCGCGAAGTGCGGCCCTTGCGGGTAATGCCGCACCAGTTGCGCCACCACTTCCACGCCCGGCAGGCGGAACTGGTTCACCGCAATCCGGGCGATCTGCTCTTCGGTCAACTCAAACAGGATCGGCACCGGCTCGAACGGCCGACGCCCCTGCTTCATGCGCTTTTCGAAGATCGCCCGGTCTTCCGGAGTCAGTTGCAGCACGTCGACGATCACATCGAGGACCTGCTGCCAGTCGCCGGAGCGTTCGCGGGTCATGCTCAGGCTGAAGCTGGGCCGGTTATCCGCGACCACCACGCCGTTGCGGTCGAAAATCAGGCCACGGGTCGGCGGAATCGGCTGCACATGCACCCGGTTGTTTTCCGACAGTGTGGAGTGATAGTCGTACTGGATCACCTGCAGGAAATACAGGCGTGCGATCAACACCCCGATCAACGTCACCACCATGATCGCGCCAAAAACCACGCGCGCGCGTACCAGACGTGCGTCTTTCTCGTGGTCCTTGATGCGGATCGGCTGAGTCATCGGGAGGGGCGCAGACTATTTGTGGTAAGGGTGCCCGGACAGAACTGTCCAGGCGCGATACAGCTGTTCACCGATCAGAATCCTTACCAACGGGTGCGGTAACGTCAGCGCCGACAGCGACCAGCGTTGGTCCGCCCGCGCACAGACTTCAGGCGCCAGCCCCTCGGGGCCGCCGACCATGAAGTTGACGGTGCGCGAGTCCAGGCGCCAGCGATCCAGTTCCACCGCCAATTGCTCGGTGCTCCAGGGCTTGCCGTGGACTTCGAGGGTGACGATGCGCTCGTTGGGGCCGACCTTGGCCAGCATGGCTTCGCCTTCCTGACGGATAAAGCGAGCCACGTCGGCGTTCTTGCCCCGGGTGTTGAGCGGTATTTCCACCAGCTCAAGCGACAGCTCGGCGGGCAGACGCTTGGCATATTCGTGCCAGCCTTCTTCCACCCACTTGGGCATGCGTGAACCGACAGCGATCAGACGCAGGCGCACAGCCGTTCCTTATTCCTGGTCTTTGTTGAGCTTGTCGAAGTGCGCATGGCCCACTTCAGGGTTGTGGTGCTTGCCATCCGCCGCGCGGCTCTGCTCGGCGCCTTTCCACAGACGCTCCAGGTCGTAGAACTGACGAGCGTTGGAGGTCATCATGTGAACGATCACGTCGTCCATGTCCAGCAGCACCCAGTCGCTGTCGCCCTTGCCTTCTTCACCCAGTGGCTTCACGCCTTGGGCTTTGACGGCTTCGCGCACTTTGTCCAGCATCGCGCCGATCTGGCGGTTGGAGGTACCGGTGGCGATGATCATGAAGTCGGTGATGCTCTGCTTGTCGCGCACGTCCAGCACCTGGATGTCCTGGGCCTTGACGTCTTCCAGGGCAGCCACGGCGACTTTCACCAGCTCTTCGCCAGCCAGTTCCGGGCCAACATGGGCTTCAACCGGCAGTGGCGCGCTTTTGAAGGTGCCTTTGCGCTTAACTTTGCTTACGTCTTTGTTCGTCATATAAAACTCGTTTTGCTCGTATGTTCGGGCGCTCGCTGCACGATTGTTCGTGCGTTCAAGCGCGCCTTTTCAGTTCGACGCACGGTAAAGTCCGTGCGCATCGATGTAGGCCAGGACCGCGTCAGGCACCAGGAAACGTACCGACTTCCCGCTGGCCAGCAGTTGACGGATCTGGGTGGCGGACACCGCAAGCGGGGTCTGCCAGACGAATGCAATATTCCCGTTCGGCCCGGTCAGGGCCAAGGGGTCACTTACCGACCGCGCGGCCAGCAGGTTGCGCAAGGCATCCGGCGGTTCGCTGTCGGCATCCGGGCGTTGCAAAACCAGGATGTGGCAATGCTGGAGGAGTTCCTCCCAGCGATGCCAAGAGGGCAGGCCGCAAAATGCGTCCCAGCCCAAAAGCAGAAACAACTGGTCGTCCGCGGCCAACTCGGCACGCATCAGCTCCAGGGTGTCGACAGTGTAGGACGGTTTATCGCGTTTGAGCTCGCGGTCGTCCACCACCAACGGCGGTATGCCAGCGACGGCAAGGCGCACCATTTCCAGGCGCTGCCGCGCTGACACCTGCGGCGTATCGCGGTGCGGCGGCCGGGCATTGGGGATCACGCGCAATTCATCCAGCGCAAGGGCATCCGCGACTTCCAGGGCGCTGCGCAAATGGCCGATATGCACGGGGTCAAAAGTGCCGCCGAGCAACCCGATGCGTTTACCCATCAAGTGCGCACATGACCGTCGCCGAACACGACATACTTCTCGCTGGTCAGGCCTTCCAGGCCAACCGGGCCTCGTGCGTGGAGCTTGTCGGTGGAGATACCGATCTCCGCCCCCAGGCCATACTCGAAGCCGTCGGCAAAACGCGTCGAGGCGTTGACCATCACCGAAGCGGAGTCCACTTCGTTGAGGAAACGCCGGGCATCGCTGAAATGCTCGGTAACAATGGCGTCGGTGTGCTTGGAGCCGTATTTGTTGATGTGTTCGATGGCCTGGTCAAGGTCGTCGACGATGCGGATCGACAGGATCGGCGCCGTGTACTCGGTGTACCAATCTTGCTCGGTGGCTTCGATCACGTCCGCGCCGAGCAGCGCACGGGTGCGTTCGCAACCACGCAGTTCAACACCCTTATCGCGGTAGATGGCAGCCAGCGGCGGCAGCACGCGATCGGCAATGCCGGCGTGCACCAGCAGGGTTTCCATGGTGTTGCACGGGGCGTAACGGTGCGTCTTGGCGTTGTCGGCGATGCGGATCGCCTTGTCGATGTCGGCGGCGATGTCGATGTAAACGTGGCAGACGCCGTCCAGGTGCTTGATCACCGGCACCTTGGCATCACGGCTGACGCGTTCGATCAGGCTCTTGCCACCGCGCGGCACGATCACGTCGACGAATTCCGGCATGGTGATCAGCGCGCCGACGGCGGCGCGGTCGGTGGTTTCCACCACTTGCACCACTTCGGCCGGCAACTCGGCCACGGCCAGGCCCTGCTGGATGCAGGCGGCAATCGCGCGATTGGAATGAATCGCCTCGGAACCGCCGCGCAGGATGGTGGCGTTGCCGGACTTGAGGCACAGGCTCGCGGCGTCGATGGTCACGTTCGGGCGCGACTCATAGATGATGCCGATCACGCCCAGGGGCACGCGCATCTTGCCGACCTGAATGCCGGACGGCAGGTAACGCATATCGCGGATTTCACCGATGGGATCAGGCAGCTTGGCGACCTGACGCAGACCTTCGATCATGTCGTCGATACGCGCAGGGGTCAGCGCCAGGCGGTCGAGCAACGCCGGCTCCAGGCCATTGGCGCGGCCGTTGGCCAGGTCCAGTTCGTTGGCGGCAGCCAACTCGGAGCGCGAAGCATCCAGAGCATCGGCGGCGGCCAACAAGGCGCGGTTCTTCTGCGCGGTGCTCGCACGGGCGATCAACCGCGAGGCCTGACGGGCAGCGCGACCCAGGCGGGTCATGTAGTCAAGAACGGACTCAGTCATGGTCAGGGAGTCTTGGCAAAGAGGAAAGCGGCAGATTATAGCTGTGACGCCGCCCGACTGACAGCGGTGAGGGGCGGATGGTCGAAATGAACTGTAAAAACCTGGGGTTCAGCCGTAATTAAGGTTGGAGTTGTTATTATTCCGTCACATTTAGCCGTATTTACCCTGAACGCCATGTCGAGTGTTACCCCCCAACTCCCCGCCAGCGCCCTGCCCGACCGCTTCTTCGACCGCGATGCGCAACTCCTTGCGCGGGAATTGCTCGGCAAAGTCATCCGCCATCGTGTCGGGGATGTCTGGCTTTCGGCACGGATTATTGAAACCGAAGCGTATTACGTGGCCGAAAAAGGCAGCCATGCCTCACTGGGCTACACAGAAAAGCGTAAGGCTTTGTTTCTGGATGGTGGGCATATCTATATGTACTACGCCCGTGGCGGCGATTCGCTGAACTTCAGCGCCCAAGGCCCGGGCAATGCGGTATTGATCAAATCCGCCTATCCCTGGGTCGATGACGTCTCCGGCCCGGCGAGTTTGGCGCAGATGCTGCTGAACAACCCGGACGCCAACGGCGGCCCGCGCCCCTCGCAGAAGCTCTGCGCCGGCCAGACCTTGCTGTGCAAGGCGCTGGGCCTGAAAGTGCCGATGTGGGATGCCAAGCGCTTCGAACAGGAGCGGCTCTATGTGGAAGACGTCGGCCAGGTGCCGATGCACATTATCCAGACCACTCGCCTGGGCATTCCCAGCGGCAGGGATGAACACTTGATGTACCGCTTCGTCGATGCTGGCTATGCGCCCTATTGCACGCGGAACCCGTTGCGCCGGGGCCAGGTCGAAGGACGCGACTATTTTTTGCTTTGAAGGCTTGAGCCGGTTGTTCCTGCTGGGAATGGATACCTGTAACGCAACAGATCCTCTGTGGGCGCTGATCGTCGGTGGATTGCCAATTGAAAAAACTGCATAAGTGGAGTGGATTGTATGGGCCAATGGCTCGATAGCATCACTGGCTGGTTGACGCTGAACCCCCAATGGCTGGCGGCGGCGGTATTTATCGTCGCGTGCGTAGAATGCCTGGCCATTGCCGGGTTGATCGTGCCCGGTACGGTGCTGCTGTTCGCCATTGCCACGCTGGCCGGCAGCGGCGCGCTGCCCCTGAGTGAAACCCTGCTGCTGGGTTTTCTCGGCGGCCTGTTAGGCGATGGGGTGTCCTACTTCCTGGGGCGACATTTCCACCAGAACATCCGGCGTCTGCCAGGCCTGCGGCATCACCCTGAATGGATGAACGGCGCCGAGACCTACTTCCACAAGTACGGCATTGCCAGCCTGCTGGTAGGGCGTTTCATTGGCCCGTTGCGCCCCATGCTACCGATGGTGGCCGGCATGTGCGACATGCCGTTCCCGCGCTTTGCTCTCGTCAGCATTGTCGCGGCGGCCAGTTGGACGGTCGCCTACCTGCTGCCGGGCTGGGCGACCGGCGCGGCCTTCCGCCTGCCATTGCCGGCGGGGTTCTGGCCCGAAGCGGGGATTGTCGCGGCATGCCTGGCGGTGTTGCTGGGGTTGAGTTTGAACAGCAGCCTGCGCGGCCATCGCCAGGCCACGTTGTGGACCGGTTGCGTCAGCCTGATCCTGTTGATCGCGCTGTTTATCGGCTACCCGCACCTCAATGACTTCGACCAGGGGCTGAGCAGCCTGGTACAGGAGCATCGCAGCGCCTGGCTGGACGAGACCATGGTGAGGCTCACCCAACTGGGCGAGTTCAAGCAGATGTTTGTCGCCAGCGCCCTATTCACCGGCCTGTTGTTACTGGCACGACAATGGCGCCACGCACTGTTTGTCGGCGTCACGCTGGGCGGCGCCGCAGCGATCAATACCGCCAGCAAGCTGTTTTTTGCCCGTGGTCGCCCGGAAGTCCTCACCGACCCGCTGACCAGCTTCAGCATGCCCAGCGGCCACGCCTCCGGCGCATTCGCGTTTTTCCTGGCCTTGGCGGTACTGGC
>NZ_JAKNRV010000539.1:0-2506 GCF_023072625.1 Pseudomonas emilianonis | reverse complement strand
ACTGGCCATGGAACAACTTTGCGCGCACCCGATCGCCAACGAGGCCTTGCTCAGCACCCCCTGCGACATCCTCGCGCCCTGCGGCCTCGGCGCGGTGTTCAATCGCAACAGCGTCGGCCAACTGCGCTGCGCCGCCGTGGCCGGTTCCGCAAGTGCGCAACTGACCAACCTGCAAGTGGCCGACCAACTGGAAGGGCGTGGCATCCTCTACGCCCCGGACTACGTGATCAACTCCGGCGGCCTGATCTACGGCGCCCTCAAATACAGCGGCGCCGAACTGCCGACCATCACCGCGCACCTGTCGAACATCGGCACGCGCCTAACCGAAATCTTCGCCCACGCCCAGGCCGAAAAGCGTTCACCTGCACGGGTGGCCGATGAACTGGCTGAGCGTCTGCTTTACCGATAGGCCACGCATTAAAAACGATGGGCACTGGTAAATCGGGAGCGGAAGCCCCTCCGCTCTGTCTGCTTTGGGAAAAGCCTTACGACCCTCTCGGAAAGTCTCACCTGAGCAGCGCGTTAGTTGCGTGATTTGATTCCGGCCTTTTCAGGCAGGGATTGCAGGCATGACTGACGCGTTTTGGGCCGCCCGCGAAGGCGACGCGCTGCTGCACACCATCAATGATGGCCGATGTTCTCGGCGGTGTGCTGGAAGTCGCGGCCTATGCCGCCATCACGTCCGTGGGCTGCCTGGCCGCCGGCGCGTTGATCGCTGCAGCGACCGGCGTGACCATCGCCACTGGCGGCGTTGGCTGCGTCGCCTTGGGGCTGGCGGTCGGCGCTGTGATGGGGATCACCGCCGGGCTCTCGGGGGCTGACGTGAAGATCTCCAGTTGGTGCGAAACCGCCGCCAACTGGGTTTTTCCGCCGGTGATCGAGGCCTTTATCAGCAGCGGCTCAGACGACGTTTTCATCAATGGCAAACCGGCGGCCCGGGCTGCCGGAAAGATGATGGCTGTGTCGGTCGCGCCCAGTGAGCCACCGGCCCCCAGTTTTCTGGACATGGCACAGGGATTTTTCTCACAACTGTGGCGCCCGACGGTCGCCACACCCGCTGCCGGTACCGTGCCGTGTCCGCTGGACACCGTCGCCTGCACCAAGCACCCGCCGATGCCCGAGCAATTCATTGCCGAGGGTTCCAGTTCGGTCTTCATCAACGGGCAACCGGCCGCACGCAGCGGTGACCGCAGCACGTGCGACGCCAAGATCGGCAGCGTCGAGGGGCTGATTTCTGCCGATGTGCGTATCGGTGGCGACCCCGTCGTGGTGCGCGAAATTCGCAGTGGAAAGACACCGGGCGTCGGCTTGGCGATTGCCGCGCTGCTTGCGCTACGCGGCAATGTGAAAGGCTTTTGGAGCAACTTGCCATGCCTGGTCGGCGGCGCGTTGGCGGGCGGGGCCGTGGCGTATGGAACCGGCAAGCTCACCTCGGCACTCAACAGCGCGGTCAACGGTTCGCCCAACCCGGTGCATAGCCCGACCGGGGCCAAAATCCTCGGCGCCGAAGAAGAACTGGACTTCGTCCTGCCAGGCCTGCTCCCCATCGACTGGCAGCGCTTCTACAGCAGCCTCGATCAACGCCACGACGGCCTTTTCGGCGCCGGCTGGAGCGTTGCCTATGAGGTCGCCGTCGAGATCGATAAAGATGAATACCTCACCTACATCGACGAACAGGGGCGCCGCATAGACATCGGCTACCTCCCGTTGTCAGGCGGCGCCTTCAGCCCCGGCGAAGGCCTTGCGGTCAGGCGCAGCGCCGACGGCGCCATCCTGATCGAAAGTATCGACGGCCTGTATCGGCTCTTCGAACCCGACCCTCTGAACCTCTCGCGGATGCGCCTGCATCTGCTGGGTGATCGCAACGAAGGGCGCATCTTTCTGGATTACGACGTCCAGGGTCGCCTGTGCCGCCTGCGCGACAGCCATGAGCTGATGCACGTCGACGTGAGCTACACCGCCGAGCATCCGCGGCGCGTGAGCCATATCGAGCGCCGTTACCTGCATCGGCAACATTTTGCTGGGCGCAGCGACGTGCTGGTCAGCTATCGCTACGACACCCACGGCGACCTGGCCGAAGTCCTCGACGCACAAGGCACGAGCCAACGACGTTTTGCTTACGACCGCGCGCGGCGCATGGTCGAACACCAACTGCCGAGTGGCTTGCGTTGCTTCTACCAATGGCACGCAGTGCCTGGCCCGCATGGCGAGGAATGGCGCGTCAGCCGGCATTGGACCGATGCCGGCGATGAATTCACCTTCGACTACGACCTCGATGCCGGTATCACGCGCGTCACCGATGGCCTGAAACGGGTCAGCACCCGCTATTGGAACCCGCAGTACCAGATCACCCGCTACGTCGATAACCTGGGCCATGCCTGGCAGTTCGAATGGAGCGAAGATCGCCAATTGCTCGGCGCGATTGATCCGCAAAACGGCGAGTGGCGCTTCAGTTACGACGAATCCGGCAACCTGAGCGCAGTGACCGATCCACTGGCCAGGATCA
>NZ_JAKNRV010000538.1:0-2529 GCF_023072625.1 Pseudomonas emilianonis | reverse complement strand
GTCCACGGTGTCGGCGATTTGTGCGGTGGAGGCCTGGGTGCGTTGCGACAGGCTGCGCACTTCATCCGCGACCACGGCAAAGCCCCGGCCCTGTTCGCCGGCGCGTGCGGCTTCGATGGCGGCGTTAAGTGCCAGCAGGTTGGTTTGCTCGGCGATGCCACGAATGGTGTCGACCACCGACTGAATCTGCTGGCCCTGTTGGCTCACTTGTTCCAGGGCGTTGGCGGTGTCGGTCAGGCGCCGGTTGAGTTGCTGGATGCTGGCCGTGGTGCGCTGGCTGTCGCGGCTGCTGTCTTCGGCGATGCGTCGGGTGTGCTGGGCGCTACCGGAGGCCTGTTCACAGCTTTTGGCGACGCCCATGGAAGTGGCGGCCAATTGCGTAGCCGCTGCGGCGATCTGGCTGATCTGGTGTTGCTGGTCTTCGACATCGGTGAGGGTGCTGCCCGATTGCGAATTGAGCGTGAGCACCGCCGAACCAAGCTGCTGAGTCTCGTGATTAACGCCCAGCAGGCTGGTACGCAATTGCACCACCGCCACGTTGAGCGCGGCGCTGATCGCAGCCAGTTCATCGCGGCCGTCAACAGCCACTTCCACGCACAGGTTGCCGTCGCGCAGGGACTGGGCGAGCGTGGTGATGCCGCTGGCACTGCGACGGATCGAGGCTTGCAGACACATGAACAGGTACAGCGCCGCCAGGGCCAGCAGGCTGAAGATGGCCGCGACGGGGATGAATTGCTCCAAGGAACGGTCGTGGTAATGGCTCAGGCGCGCATCCAGCGAGCGGAGCGACTGGTTGCGCAGCGCGCCCAGGCTGCCGAGCATGGTGTCGACACTGCGCTCGAAACCGGCAGGGTCGAGTTTGATGGTGCCGCCGAACACGCCTTCGTCGAGCACTTTAAGCTCGCTGTCCAGTTGTTGCAGGCTGTTGTCGTACTGCGCGGTCCAGGGTTCCAGGCCGAGGTATGGCTTGGCCTTGAGCGACGCCGCGGCCTTGACCAACTGGTCTCGCGCATCGCCGATACGGCCGCGCAGGTCGCGCATCTGCAAGCGGCTTTGCAGCGTGAACTGCCCCGAGGCGATGGACGACTGACCAATACTGGCCATGCGGCCGATACGCTCGATCAGGTCCGGCGCGTGCTGGGTGGAAATCTGCATCAGCAGGTAAGTCTCCAGCCAGGGGTCAAGGATCAGGCCGGCGTCGAGGGTGATCTGTTCGCGCAGGGTTTGCATGGCGGTCAGCGCCGAGGTGAAACGATCGTAGCCGTCCGGCCACCAGCCCACGGTACGCAGGGATTGCACATCCATCCCCTTGACCGTTGCCTGCAACGCGTCGAAGCGCGCCAGGGTTTCGACGCTCGCGCCCTGTTGTCTGAGCGCGTCGCCCAGGGCTTGCAGGCTTTGCAGGATAAGCGGGTTGTTCGCATCCAGCTTGTCCATCGCCGCCTTGGCTGCGGGCGTCGGTTCACGCAGCAGGTCCAGCGCTTTCCAGCGCGACGCGAGGTTGCGCTGGGCAATCAATTGGCCATCTAACGCGTCCAGGGCCAGCAGTTGAGAAACGCCGGACTTTTCGCTGGAAATCACCGCAAGTTTGTCGCGATAGTCCAGCCCGATCATCCAGAGGCTCCCGACCAGGGGCAGCATGAACAGAATGAACAGGATCTGGAATTTGCGGGCGAAGCCGAAACGTCCGAGCAGGCGGATACCGGGTGACAACAGACTGTGCATGGCCGACTACTCCCCAAAAACAACCCACGCGAGGCAACGATGGACGAAGCCTTGAAATGAATCAAGGCAAAGTGCCATGTCATTGATTGGGAAGGCTCAAGCAAGATACGAGCCGCCGCTAACGAGCCCCCGAATAGGCGGTGCGGCACACAAAAAATCGCGCGCAGTGCTCGAAAATGGGGCGAAAGCACTCAATCAAGGGAACGACCAAGTAGCGAGTGGGTTCGATCAACCCGGTGCAGCAATGAAAAGCCACCTCACGCCAGCAACGCGCAGATCCACTGCACCTGCCGGGCGACCTCTTGCACCTTGGCCTGCGGCACCACCTGGCGGGCCTGTTCGAAACTGGCCAGGGTTTTCTGCTTTTGCCGCAGCAGGCGCTGCCACTTGGCCAGGAAGGCCGGACTGCGGGCCTGCAACTGCAGCGGGCCGAAGTACAACTCTTCGGCACTGTACGCCACCGGTTCGGCGCGCTCGGCGACGATGATTTCGTAGTAGAAGCGGTTTTCCCGCAACAACTCTTCGACCAGGATGCAGTAACCGTTGTCCATCAGCCATTGGCGCAGCGGTTGCTCGCCACCGTTGGGTTGCAGGATCAGGCGCTCCTGGCCGGTGAGGTGCGCCTTGCCGCTGTCGAGGATGTTGCGGATCGTCTCGCCGCCCATGCCGCAGACGCTGATCGCGGTGATCGCGTCGGCAGCCGTGATGGCTGCCAGGCCATCGGCCAGGCGCACGCTGACGTGTTGCTCCAGGCCATTCTCACGCACGGTGCGCTCGGCCGCCTGGAATGGCGTCGCGGCCACC
>NZ_JAKNRV010000537.1:0-2532 GCF_023072625.1 Pseudomonas emilianonis | reverse complement strand
ATGCTCACATGCCGCGGGCTGCGGTCGAGCAGGGCGACGCCGAGCCAGTCTTCCAGTTGCTGAACTTGCACGGTGAGCGCGGACGGCGACAGGTGCAGTTCGTTGGCCGCCTTGGTAAAGCTGCCGGTGCGCGCGACGGCGAGGAAGGCTTGGATGTGTTGGATTGAATTCTTCATTTTGTTTTTCCGAACACCAGCTGGTGAATATTCCAATTTACAAAGTCTAACGCGCTTCCAATACTCCAGGGAAAACAATAACCGGCCACCAAGGCCGCTCTGGAGTAACCCATGCTCGCTACCCTGGGTGTCATTACCATCCTTTGCTTGCTCGCTGCCGTCATGAGCAAACGCCTCTCGCCCCTGGTGGCGCTGATCGCCTTGCCGATCATCGCCGCGCTGCTCGGCGGGTTCGGCCTGCAAACCAGTGCCTTCGTCATTACCGGTATCAAGAACGTCGCCCCGGTGGTGGGCATGTTTGTGTTCGCGATCCTGTTTTTCGGGATCATGACCGATGCCGGCATGCTGGACCCCATCATTGATCGCATCCTGCGCACAGTAGGGACGCGCCCTACACGCATTGTCGTTGGCACCGCGACCCTGGCCCTGCTGGTCCACCTGGACGGCTCCGGCGCGGTGACGTTTCTGGTGACGGTGCCGGCGATGCTGCCGCTGTATACGCGGCTGGGCATCGACAAACGCATCCTCGCCTGCGTCTGCGCGATGGCCGCCGGGGTCAACTTCCTACCGTGGACCGGCCCGGTGCTGCGCTCGTCGGCCGCGCTGCATGTGCCGGTGGCGGACCTGTTCCAGCCGCTGATCCCGGTGCAAATCGTCGGCTTGATCTTCGTTTTCGCCTGCGCCTGGTGGCTTGGCCATCGTGAAGAAAAACGCTTGGGCCTGGGCGCCGGCTCGACCGTGGACGCCATGCCGCAACGAGTGCTCAGCGACGACGACATCAAGCTGCGTCGCCCACGGCTGTTCTGGGTCAACCTGCTCCTGACCGTCCTGGTCATGGTGGTGATGATTGCCGGCTGGGTCGACCCGGTGGTGATGTTCATGCTCGGTACCGTGGTCGCGCTGTGCATCAACTACCCGAATGTCGACGCCCAGCGTGCACGCATCGACGCCCATGCAAAAACGGCGCTGACCATGGCCAGTATCCTGCTCGCCGCCGGGGTGTTCACCGGCATCATGCAAGGCACCGGCATGCTCAAGGCGATTGCCGAAGTGGCGGTGGCGCAGATTCCGGCTGGCCATGGCAAGTTGATTCCGGCGGTGGTGGGCTTCCTGTCCATGCCGCTGAGCATGTTGTTTGACCCCGATTCCTACTATTTCGGCGTGATGCCGGTGATCGCCGAAGTCGGCAAGGCCCTGGGCGTCGACCCGCTGCAAGTGGCCCAGGCCTCGCTGCTCGGCGTACACACCACCGGTTTCCCGGTCAGCCCGCTGACCCCCGCGACCTTCCTGTTGGTGGGCCTGTGCAAGATCGAACTGGCCGATCACCAGCGCTTCACCATTCCGTTTCTGTTCGCCGCGTCGGTGTTGATGACCCTGACGGCGTTGCTCTTGGGAGTGTTTTGAGATGAAAACCTTGCGCATCGGTTCCGGCGCCGGCTACTCCGGCGACCGTATCGAACCTGCCGTGGAACTGGCCGAACAGGGTGACCTGGATTATCTGGTTTTCGAATGCCTGGCCGAACGCACCATCGCCTTGGCGCAACAGGCGCGCATCAGCGATCCACAGGGCGGGTATGACCCGCTGCTGAGTGAACGCATGCGCCGGGTGCTGCCCTTTGTCGGCGAGCATGAAGGTCGCCGGCGCTTGCGGGTGATCACCAATATGGGCGCGGCCAACCCGCTGTCGGCGGCCCGTGAAGTGCGGCGCATCGCCAGCGAACTGGGCCTGGCCCTCAAGGTCGTGGCGGTGGTGGGCGATGATGTGCTCGACGTGTTGCGCCCCGAGCAGGTGTTGGATAACGGCCAGACCCTTGGCTCGCTGGGCGCGCGGCTGATTTCCGCGAACGCCTACCTGGGCGTCGATGGCATTCTGGATGCGTTGCGCGCCGAGGCCGATGTGGTGATCACCGGGCGTGTTGCCGACCCCTCGTTGTTCCTGGCGCCGCAGATGTTTGAGTTCGGTTGGGCGGCGCACGACTGGCCGCGCCTGGGGCGTGGCACGCTGGTCGGGCATTTGCTCGAATGCGCGGGGCAGGTCAGCGGTGGTTATTTCGCCGATCCCGGGTTCAAGGACGTGGATGACCTGGCGCGCCTGGGCTTCCCCTTGGCCGAGATCGATGCCGAGGGCAACGCCGTGATCACCAAAGTGAGCGGGTCTGGCGGGCGCGTCAGCCGCGCCACGTGTACTGAGCAACTGATCTACGAAGTGCATGACCCGGCGGCATACCTGACGCCGGACGTGACGGCCGACTTTTCCTGCGTGAGCTTTGTCGAGGAAAGCGTCGACCGGGTACGCGCCCAGGGCGCTGCCGGACGGGCGCGGCCGGAGCGGCTGAAAGTCAACGTGGGTTATCTG
>NZ_JAKNRV010000536.1:0-2543 GCF_023072625.1 Pseudomonas emilianonis | reverse complement strand
ATGCCCGCCGCCACCGGTGCCGCGCAGCAACTGCACATCATTCCGGGCAAGGCGAACAGCCCGCCGCGCAGGGTCGAACCCAGCCCTGCACGACCGAACAGGCGCAGCAGCCAGTCGCGGGGGATCAACACTTGCAGCAACGAGCCGAGGATCACCGCTAGAACGGCGGCTTTCCAGATCGCCAGGAAGTACACCTGGGCATAGGCCAGCGCCGCCGCCAGTGGCGAGGTTTGCTGGTCATTGAGAATTGAGGCGCCGATGCTGTGGTTGTCGGCGGCGACAAACGCCTTGAAGTAGTAGGGCGACCACTTCACGTAGTAAAGGCCGATGCAGGCGACCAGCAGGAACAGCGCTGGTTTCCACCAGAACGACCAGCCCCGGTTGGGCTGGGTGGAGGCGAGGTTGGACATGGTGTTGATCCGCAGATGAGTCAATAGCCGCGCATCATACGCCCCTATCGCTCAGGCTTCAGAGATCTGCGCTGACCTGGGTCGCATCCGGGCAGGTTTGTTCGCCATTATTCAGGCCCTGCTTATAGTTGCGGCTCAGCAACGATGCCTTGCCGTTGTGCCAGGTGAGTGTCAGTACATACAGCGTGTCGTAGTCATTACCGGACCAGTCTTCGGTGATGGTGTGCTTTTCGCCCACGGCTTCACTGGCCACCTTGTTGATCAACTCTGGCAGATAGCCATGGGACCAGGCAGTGTAGATGATGGCGTTGTGGTACTTGTTTTCCACCAGTTCATCGGCGAGGGCGTTGGTGTCATTCGCCGAAAACTTGATGTTTACCGGCAACCCGAGCTTGATTGCGCTGGGGCTGATGGTCATCAGAGGGCGAATGTAGCTGTAGGAATTGTCTTTTTCGCCTTCCTCGACATTGCGCGTCGGGTTGGCGGCGAAGATGAAGTTGGCCTTACCGAACTTTTCCGGCAACACGGTGGCCAGGTTCATCGCGCGGTTCAGGCCTTGGCAATTGAGCTGGCCCAGGCCGCCGGCGGGTTTTTCGCCGTGGCGCAGGAACACCAGGGTTTGCACGCCGTCCACCGGCTCGGCCCTGCTGATGCGCGATTGCAGGGTCAGGTCGAGGACGCCGCCGACCAGCAACAGCGGCAATATGATGTATGAATATCGTTTGAGGCGTTGCGCAAGGCACAGAGGCTTGATTGTCATTAGGTTCGAGTCTTCAGTGCATCGGATTAAGGCGGACAAGCCCGGCCCCAGTGACGCATGCTGCGTCCTGCGGTGTTCCGTGTGGTTCTGCAAGGTGCCTCCATTCACCGTTCAGGCGCACTTAAGAGTCCGCGAGGTCACTTTGGTTCGCCCGTGGGGGAGATTAGCGAGGGGATGTTGCGCAATGATGACCCATGCAGGATGCCGGGCAGATGATTATCATGGGGGTTTTCCGCCGAGGGATATCCCGATGAATTCACTCGCCGCTTTCCCGATCAACCGCAAATGGCCCGCCCAGCATCCGGAGTGTCTGCAACTGTATTCGTTGCCCACGCCCAACGGGGTAAAAGTCTCGATCATGCTCGAAGAACTGGGCCTGCCCTACGAGGCGCACAAGGTCAGCTTCGAGACCCAGGACCAGCTGTCGCCCGAGTTCCTATCGCTGAACCCGAACAACAAAATCCCCGCGATCATCGACCCCGACGGCCCCGGCGGCCAGCCGTTGGCGCTGTTCGAATCCGGTGCGATCCTGCTTTACCTGGCGGAAAAAACCAGCCAATTGCTTTCCGAAGATCCAGCGACACGTTATGAAACCATTCAGTGGCTGATGTTCCAGATGTCCGGTATCGGCCCGATGTTTGGCCAGGTGGGGTTCTTCAACAAGTTCGCTGGCAAGGCCTACGAAGACAAGCGCCCGCGTGACCGCTACGTCGCCGAGTCGCGGCGCTTGCTGGAGGTCTTGGAAAAACGCCTGCTGGGCCGCACCTGGATCATGGGCGACGACTACAGCATCGCGGACATCGCGACGTTTCCGTGGATCCGTAATCTGATCGGTTTCTACGAATCCGGTGACTTGGTCGGCATCGCCGATTTCCCCAATGTGCTGCGCGCGCTGGACGGTTTTGTCGCACGTCCGGCGGTGATCCGTGGCTTGAACATTCCGAGCTGAGCCCATGCCGACTTTCGATTTCAAACAACTGGATGTCTTCAGCAGCGTGTCGCTCAAAGGCAACCCGCTGGCGGTGGTGCTGGGGGCCGACAGCCTCAGTGACCAACAGATGGCCGACTTCGCCAAGTGGACCAACCTCAGCGAAACCACGTTTTTACTCACGCCCCGCGATCCACGGGCTGACTACCGGGTGAGAATCTTCACTACCTTGCAGGAGCTGCCGTTCGCCGGGCACCCGACGCTGGGCAGTTGCCACGCGTGGTTGCAGGCGGGGGGGATTGCGCAAGGGGAGGAGATTATCCAGGAGTGCGAAATCGGCTTGGTGCGTATCCGTCGCCAAGGCGATGAGCTGGCGTTCATCGCGCCGCCGTTGTTGCGCTCGGGCCCGCTGGAGGCAGCGTTGCTGGAGCGCGTGCGCCTGGGC
>NZ_JAKNRV010000535.1:0-2576 GCF_023072625.1 Pseudomonas emilianonis | reverse complement strand
GACGACGACCGCCGCTACATCGCACCGGCCTTCACCTGGCGCCCAAACGAGGACACCTCGCTGACCGTCCTGGCCAGCTATCAAGAAACGCGTACCGGTTTTGCACCACCGCTGGACTTTGACCTGATCGGGCGCCTGGAGCGGAACCGCGACGCCGGACGCGACAATCGTCAGTTGCTGCACTACGACGCCACCGGTCGCATCATTGCCAGCCAGGACAACCTGCAAGGTCAGCGCGAAACCTTCGCCTACGATGCCGCCGCCAACCTGCTCGACGGCCCACATCCCGGCGCGGGGCTGGTGGTGCATAACAAGCTGCTGACCTATCAGGACAAGCGCTATCGCTACGACGGCTTTGGTCGCATGATCGAAAAGCGCAGTGCCGTGCGTGGCGTGCAGTACTTCGCCTATGACGCCGAGCATCGCCTGATCGAAGTACGTAGCCATAAGGACGGTCGCGAAACGGTCGTGAAAATGACCTACGACCCGCTCGGCCGGCGCATCGCTAAAACCGAACATGACAGCAACGGTTATCCGTTGGGCGAAACCCGCTTTGATTGGGAGGGGTTGCGTCTGTTGCAGGAACACCGACATAGCCAGACCAGCCTCTATATCTATGAAGAGGACGCTTATGTACCGCTGGCTCGAGTCGACGGCTCGGGCGAGCATCAAAGTGTGCGCTATTACCACAACGACCTGAACGGGCTACCCGAACAGTTGACCGAAACCGATGGGCGAACAGTGTGGCAGGCCAGGTATCAGGTGTGGGGTAACACGACTGAAGAGGTGCGTGAGCCGTATTTTATTGAAGAGCAGAATCTGCGGTTTCAGGGGCAATATCTGGATCGGGAAATTGGGCTGCACTACAACACGTTTCGGTTTTATGATCCGGATGTGGGGCGGTTTACGACGCCGGATCCGATTGGGTTGATGGGCGGTTTCAACCTTTACCAGTACGGTCCAAATCCGGTTGGATGGCTTGATCCATGGGGCTGGGCAGGCAACCCGGCCAATGCCACCCACATCACCTATGTCGGGGTGAAAGACGGCAAGCCTTATGTAGGTTATGCCAGCAAGCCTGGACTGGGGCATTCCGCGCAAGCTGTGTTGGACTACCGCTATCCTAACAAGCAAATTTTTGACGTCGCGCCAGAGGCAGTATTCAAAGGAGATGGGCAAAAAGGAAAAGACATCGCTAGGGGCCTGGAACAAAGGATATATGAGGATAAGTTGAAGGAGGGGCCTGTCGCGAACAAGCAAAGGCCTGTTGGCCCCAATAACAAAAGGCGAGATATTTATCTCGCAGCCGCTGACAAACATAGAGGTGTCAAACCTCAAAAAACAAATATTAAATCCAAAGGTCCTGGAAGATGCTGAAGAAAATCACGTGGCAAGAAGGCAAGGTTCTCAGTTTAAAACTGAAAGATGACCTGTACACACTTGTCCAGATGCGTAAAGACTACTACCTCCAGTTTTTTGATTTGACAAGTGCTCAGAATACCTGGAGTGACGTGGATCTCAGAACAGTCGATACACTATTTTTTATTTTCACATCCACAAAGGCTTTAAAGGGCCTTGCCGTAAGCGAACTGTCATCGGATGACGTTTCCTTGGATGAGCGTCCTCCCGAAAGAAGAATGCTGAGAGCTATCATCGGCGGCAATTATGGTGCAGATCTTATCGAATTGACTGACACTTTTGAAACGATTGATGCGACAACACTAAAAAGCAACCTAACATTAGCCAATGATCTAGATACCATTTACAAATATGAACTATCAGGCATGATCGGCGACCCGGAAAAGCTGCGAAATCGCTTAATAAATTATTTTGACAACGGAATAAACTGGGACAAGTCCAAGGAATTTTTATTTAAAGGTATCTTTCCTCCATCCGCAAAAATCGGAAGTCAACGACCATGAGAAAAGAGGAGCTAGAAGACTACCAAAGATATCACCTTACTCTAGATGGCGAAGAAAGTCTTGTTGACAAGATAAGTCCAATACTCAAAAAACTTATCCAACGCTTACTGGACCTGCCCGAAAATAAATCTAAATCAAATATCTTAAACTGCTTCAAAAAATGCATGCTCAGCATCAATGATTTCGAAGATGAAATCGAAACTGTAGAGCGCGAGTCTATACTTGAAGCTTTTTATGACTTAGGGGAAATTGTGGGCCTTGATCCAGCATCGGAATTCGCTGAGGCATGGAGAGGTGATTGGTAATCGAGTAACGCAGGGATGCGTCCGACCGCATGGTGCAGCAGCAAGACCTCGACCAGAGTCGGTAATGCTGCATCTATGACGCGCTGGGGAAATTGCTGGAAGAGAAAAGCTCGGCGGGTATGCTGTAGCACCAGCACGACGAATTGGGAAACCTGATCCAGACCCAGTTGCCTGACGGTCGCTGGCTAAATCGCCTGTACTACGGCAGCGGCCACCTGCACCAGATCAACCTCGACGGCCACGTCATCAGCGACTTCGAACGCGACCGCCTGCACCGCGAAGTGCTGCGCACCCAAGGCCAACTCAGCACCCGCAGCGAATACGACCGCAGCGGCCGCCTGCGCGCACG
>NZ_JAKNRV010000534.1:0-2585 GCF_023072625.1 Pseudomonas emilianonis | reverse complement strand
CGCCTCGGGGCTGTGCACGCCCAGGCGCGACAAGTACGCCGGGCCGATCATCGCACCGATCACCCCGGTGATCAGCACAAACACCGCAGCCAACGCAGCCACGCCGCCGATCTGCTCGGCCACCAGCATGGCAATCGGCGAGGTCACCGACTTGGGCGCCATGGTCATCAACATCCTGTGTTCGGCACCGAACCACCAGCCCAGCAATACACAGAGACCAGTGGCCAACACGCCACCTATCACCAGCGTAGTAAAAATCGGCCAGAACAATTGACGAATCCGTCGCAAGTTCAGATAGAGCGGCACCGCCAGGGCCACGGTCGCCGGGCCCAGCAGGATGCTCATGATCTCGGTGCTCTTGCGGTACTCGGCGTAACTCAGGCCACAGGTGAGCAGCACGCCAATCACCAGCAGCATCGACACCAGCACCGGCTGCAGGAAGATCCAGCGGGTTTTCTCGAAGCCCGCGAGCACCAGTTGATAGGCGCCAAGGGTGACGCCGATGCCGAATAGCGGATGATGAATCACCGCTGTCCATGCGCCTTGCCAGTCGAAGGTCATGATTGCTCCTCCTTCTGCGCCTGGCGCTTGACCAGCTTTTGCATCAGCACGCCGACGAACCCCATGGCGATCACCAGCGACAACACCAACGCGCCGACGATGGCCCAGAAGTCGGCGGCAATATCCTTGGCATACACCATCACCCCCACCGCCGGCGGCACCAGCAGCAACGGCAAGTAACGCAGCAGGCTGCTGGCCGCCAGGCTCAGGGGCTCAGCGACTTCGCCGCGCCACACCAAATAACCCAGCATCAACAGCAAACCGATGATCGGCCCCGGCAACACCGGCATCAGCAAATGGTTGATCGCCGTGCCGATCAATTGAAACAGCACCAGCCATGTCAGACCGCGTAACAGCATCCGTTCTTCCCCCCTCAAGACTCGCCCGCATTATAAACATGCCCGCGCTATGCTCAGGCATTCGCAATAAGCATGGTGGGTTGACCGGGCTAGTTGCCCATGATGATCTAACATCGTTCTCGCACATCAATAAAAACCGATGAACCAAGGAGAGACGCAATGCCCTATGTACCTGTAGCGCAGCTCAAAGATTATGTCGGCAAGGAACTGGGACGTTCCGACTGGCTCACCATCGACCAGGCCCGCATCAACCTGTTCGCAGAAGCCACCGGCGACCATCAGTTCATCCACGTCGACCCGGTCAAGGCCGCGCAAACCCCGTTCGGCAGCACCATCGCCCACGGTTTCCTGTCGCTGTCGCTGATGCCCAAGTTGATGGAAGACATCCTGATCATGCCCGAAGGCCTGAAGATGGCGGTCAACTATGGCTTGGACAGCGTGCGCTTTATCCAGCCGGTGAAGGTCAATTCCAAGGTGCGCCTGAACGTGACGCTCACCGACGTCACCGAGAAAAAGCCCGGCCAATGGCTGTTCAAGGCCACCGCCACCCTGGAAATCGAAGGCCAGGAAAAACCCGCTTACATTGCCGAGTCGCTGTCGCTCTGCTTCGTGTAAGCGCCACCCTGTGGTGAGGCGCTGAAACTCACCACGGGGCACGTAAATTTATGTATGTAAGTCGTAGCTGCGGCATACTCGGCGCTCAATTATCCGGATCCCGCTATGCGCCCACTCGCTCCCCTTGTCCTTGCCCTGTTGCTCACCGCTTGCGGAGACGGCGAATCGCTGTTGCCGCCCGATGCGCGCCTGCCCGATGGCGGCCGTTACCGGGGTGATGTGGTCAATGGCTTGCTGCAGGGCCAGGGCCGCGTGGACTACCCCAACGGCAGCTGGTACACCGGCCAGTTCGACAAAGGCCAGTGGCATGGCCAGGGCGAATGGCACGGCAGCAACGGCGAAGTCTATAAAGGTCAATTCCAGCAAGGCCTGTTCGACGGCCAGGGGAGCCTGACCACTGCGGGCAGCCAGTATGTCGGCGGTTTCAAACAAGGCCGGCGCAACGGCGAAGGCACCCTCAAAGAGGGGCAGATGACCTATCGCGGCGAATTCAAGGACGATCAGTATTCCGGCCTCGGGCGCCTGGAGCTGGCCGACGGCAGCCAATACCAGGGCCAGTTCGCCCACGGCAAGCCCAACGGCGAAGGTCAGCGCAACGATGACAGCGGCAACCAGTTCAGCGGTCACTTCGTCGACGGCCAACTGGAAGGCAACGGCACCTTCAACAGCGCTGACGGCGACATCTACGTCGGCCAGTTCAAACAGAACCAACTGAACGGCAAGGGTCGCTACGAAAACGCCGACGGCGACGTGTGGATCGGCCAGTTCAAGGAAGGCGCCCTCAGCGGCAAGGGCGAGTTGATCGGCGTCGATAGCAGCCACTACGTCGGCCAGTTCAGCGATTGGCGCTTCAGCGGCGAAGGCCGCCTGAACCTCACCGACGGCAGCTTCTATATCGGCGGTTTCGACAGCGACAACTACCAGGGTCGTGGCACCTTGGTGCTTACCGACGGCACCGTGCAAGCGGGCACCTGGGTCAACGGCATGCGCGTGCGCGACGCCGACGGCAAGCTGTTGCCCGACCCGCTGGAAATCGGCGTGCTGGCCCAG
>NZ_JAKNRV010000533.1:0-2602 GCF_023072625.1 Pseudomonas emilianonis | reverse complement strand
ACACCCAGGACACCGTCAAATCCGCCGCCACGCTGGTGACCACCACCTAGCAGCCGGCGGCGCAGATCATGGCCCACAAGGACTACCTGGAAGGCGCCGAATTCGTCCTCGGCGGGCAAGACGACCCGCGCGTCGACAGCAGTTGCACCGACCTGGCGCTGGCGCATAGCTTGAAATTCTGGCGTGGCTGGATCGCGCAATCGAACTACCGCGGGCGCTGGCGCGAAATGGTCAACCGCTCGGCCCTGGCCCTGAAACTTTTGACCTCGCGCAAACATGGCGCGATCATCGCCGCCGCCACCTTCGGCCTGCCGGAATCACCCGGCGGCGAGCGCAACTGGGACTACCGCTACACCTGGATCCGCGACGCCTCGTTCACCGTCTACGCCTTCATGCGCCTGGGTTTTGTCGAAGAAGCCAATCACTACATGCGCTGGCTCAGAGGCCGGGTCAGCGACTGCTGCGACCAGCCCGCCAAGATCAACATCCTGTATGGCATCGACGGCCGCCAGGAACTGCCGGAAGCCCAACTGACGCACTTGCGCGGGCATGGCGGCGCGACGCCGGTGCGTATCGGCAACGAGGCGTTCGACCAGGTTCAACTGGACATCTACGGCGAGTTGATGGACGCGGTTTACCTGGTCAACAAATACGGCGAAGCCATTTCCCACGAAGGCTGGAAACACACGGTAGAACTCGCGGATCAGGTCTGCGATATCTGGAACCGCAAAGACGTGGGTATCTGGGAAATGCGCGGCGAGCAGCATCACTTCCTGCACTCGCGACTGATGTGCTGGGTCGCGCTGGACCGTGCGATTCGCCTGGCGTCCAAGCGCTCGTTGCCGGCGCCGTTCGCGCGCTGGGACCAGACGCGCCAGGCGATCTACGCGGATATCTGGGGTAACTTCTGGAACGAAGAACGCGGGCACTTTGTGCAGCATACCGGCAGCACCGCGCTGGACGGATCGATGCTGCTCATGCCGCTGGTGCGCTTCGTCGCCGCCACCGATCCGCGCTGGCTCTCGACCCTCGCAGCGATCCAGAAAAGCCTGGTGCGCGACGGCATGGTCTATCGCTATCGCAACGACGACAGCCAGATCGACGGCCTGCCAGGCACCGAAGGCGCGTTTGCCGCCTGCTCGTTCTGGTACGTCGAATGCCTGGCCCGCGCCGGGCAGGTGGAAAAGGCGCATCTGGAGTTTGAACAGTTGCTGCGGTATGCCAACCCGCTGGGGTTGTACGCCGAAGAGTTCGACAACCAGGCGCGGCACTTGGGCAATATGCCTCAGGCGTTGAGCCATTTGGCGCTGATCAGCGCGGCGACGTTTCTGGACCGCAAATTGAGCGGCGAGAAGACGGTGTGGCAACCTTGAACACCAACGCTGGCGGTGAGTCAGCCAACCGGAATGCAGGACACACTTGATCCTCGACGCTCTCAGACTTGTGGCTTTAGCGGATCGGCATTAGTTTCATCAGCAGTCATCGCCCAGCCGACAGGAGCCCACCATGCGCATCGCCCCTCCGCTGCTTCACATACGCACCTCTATGCTCGATGTGGCATATGAAGCCCACGGCCCCGTCAGCGGTGAGCCGGTGATCCTGCTGCATGGCTTCCCCTACGACCCTCGCGGCTACGACGACATCGCCCCGGCCCTGGCCGAGCGTGGTTACCGGGTGTTGGTGCCGTACCTGCGCGGCTATGGCCCGACGCGGTTTATCAACGCGCAGGTGATGCGCTCCGGGCAACAGGCGGCGTTGGCCAAGGACCTGTTGGACTTCATGGATGCGCTGAGTATCCCGCGGGCTACCCTCGCGGGTTATGACTGGGGCGGGCGTGCTGCGTGTATTGTCGCGGCGCTGTGGCCGGAACGGGTGCGCGGGTTGGTGAGCGGCGATGGCTATAACATCCAGGACATTGCCAAGTCACTCGAGCCCAGGCCGCCGGAAACGGAGCATCGGTTGTGGTACCAGTTCTACTTCCACACCCAGCGTGGCGTGGATGGGTTGACCGCCAATCGCCGGGCGTTTTGCCAATTGCTGTGGTCACTGTGGTCGCCCTCCTGGGCCGCAGGGCCAAGCCTGTACGGCCAAAGCGCGCCATCGTTCGATAACCCGGACTTTGTCGACGTGGTGATTCACTCCTACCGTCACCGCTTCATGTACGCGCCGGGCGATCCCGCACTGGCGTCCATCGAACAGGCGCTGGCGCGGCAACCGACGATCACGGTGCCGACGATTTCGCTGTGCGGCGCCGACGATGGCGTGGGCCCGCCGCCGCTGGAGGATGAAGACGCGCAGCACTTCAGCGGCGTCTATCGGCGGCAGGTGCTGCCCGGCGTGGGCCACAATATTCCTCAGGAAGCGCCGCAAGCGACCCTTGCGGCGCTCCTGGAATTACTCGCCTAGGCCACTGGCGAAAAGCGCTCGCGATAGGCCTGCGGCGTCACTGACAAGACCCGTAGGAAGCTGCGCCGCAAGGTCTCCTCACAACCGAACCCGCACTGCACGGCGATGCGTTTGATCGATGCGCTGCTGTCCGCCAGTTGCCGGCGGGCGGTTTCGACGCGGATCAGCTCGACGGCACGCGCGGGGGTCTGGCCGG
>NZ_JAKNRV010000532.1:0-2617 GCF_023072625.1 Pseudomonas emilianonis | reverse complement strand
CGCCCAGGCTGAAACTGACCTGATGCAGCGTCGCCAGGCGTCGCCCCGGCGGGCCAGCGCTGACCTGCTCGAAACCCACCTGGCCCTTGGGCGCGGGCAATGCCATCTGCGCGACTTCCGGGGGGAACTCGCGCAGTAACTCGTCAAGCCGCTGATAGGCCAGCTTGGCCGAACTCCACTGCTTCCACACCGCAATCAACTGGTCGATCGGGCTGAGCACCCGGCCCATCAGGATGGAACCGGCGATCATCATCCCGGCGGTCATCTCGCCTTTGATCACCAAAAACGCGCCTAGGCCGAGCACCAACGATTGCAGGCACAGGCGCAGGGATTTGCTCAGAGAGGTGATCACCGAACCGGTGTCGCTGGCCGTGTTCTGCAAACCCAAAAACTCTGAATGCACGGCGAACCAGCGCTTGCGCAGTGCGCCGAGCATGCCCATGGCCTGGATGGTTTCGGCGTTGTGCAAATGGCTGGTGGCCAGTTGGCTGGATTGCTGGGAGTAACCGCCGGCCTCACCCAGGGGCTTCTTGGTCAGGTATTCATTCAGGCAGGCCAGGCCGATCAGCAACAAGGCCCCCGCCGTGGCCAGCACGCCGAGCCACACGTTGAACAGGAAAATCACCAACAGATAGATCGGAAACCACGGCGCATCGAAAAACGCGAACAGCGCCGGTCCGGTGATGAACTGGCGGATGTGGGTCAAATCAGCGAGGGATTGCCCGGCATGCCCCTGGCCGCGCTGCAGATTGCGTTCGAAGGCGGCTTTATATACGCGCAAGTTGAAGCGTCGCTCCAACTGGCTACCGATGCGGATCACGATAAAACTGCGGATGACTTCCAGGCAGCCAATAAAGGCGAAGAAGCCTACGACCATCAGTGTCAACATCACCAGTGTGGTTTCATTCTGGGAGGACAACACGCGGTCATACACTTGCAGCATATAAATGGACGGCACCAGCATCAGCAGGTTAATCAATGCCGTGAAACAGCCAACACTGATCAAAATACTTTTATATTCACCCAACGCCTTGAATAACGGCGCGACGACTTGGGGCTTCGCCATAGTGTTTGATCTTCCTTGAACCCAATGACCGGCAATAGTTGCCCCAGCCCCTAAATAAGCGGCGGCCAACTAGCAAACTCGAGTTATAGCGTTATAACTGGAAACTAAGGTATTCGTTGCAATATCACGAGATCGCCGGATGGCGTGCGTGCCTGGTATTCACCGTCGCGCTGGCGATTCAAGTGGGTAATCCCTGAGCCTTCGGCATTCATCAACCAGATCCCGTCCGGTGTCGGCGACCACGTCAGGGGTTTGTCCCCCAGCCACTGCTCAACACATGCCACGTCGCCACCCAAGGCGTTGGCCTGCTCCAGCAAATCCAGGGCACAGACCTGATCCTCTCGGTGCAATTGCCAATGTCCGGCCAACTGGGCGGCGGTGGGTAAAACAAGACTACTAGCCATTGCGTGGGCTCCTGCCGACACGAACAACACCTGTAGGACACAGGCGATCAAATGAGAAAAACGCGGCATGTGTATGCTCCTTCCCGGAAGCGCGGCGCCGAAACGCCGCGCTCGTGCATCAGGCCACGATGTCGCTGACAGCGGCCTGGCCCACGGTGGTGACGAGGAAATCCGCCACGCCGTGCCCGGAGAAGTCCACGGCCAAGGTACCCAGGTTGGTGCCCGAGGCATAGCTCAATACCGCGTCGCCGGCATGCCCGGTGAACGCGTTGACGAAGCTCAGGCCCGCGCCTTGGGTGATGCCGCTCAGGTCGATCTTGTCGGAGCCGCTGGTGAAGTCAAAGATCTTGTCCGCCGCCCCTGGCTTGGAATCGGAACTGGCACCGAACACAAAGGTGTCGTTACCGGCGCCGCCCCACAGTTGGTCCGCCCCGCCAGCGCCATAGATGAGGTCGTTGCCGGCCCCGCCCTTGATCAGGTTGGCGGCATTGTTGCCGATGATCAGATCGCTGCCCGCACCGCCGAAGGCGTTCTCCACGGTGACGCCCTTGGCGATGGACACATTGCCCACCAGGCCGCCTACGTCGGAGAACGAGGTCTCATTGAGGTTGATCTTCTGGTTTTGGGTGAAACCGGAGAAGTCCAGGGTGTCATTGCCACCGCCGTCCCAGACCGAAAACACCAGCTTGTCGGCGTTGGAAGTAGCGCTGAGGAAATCACGCCCGGTGTTGGAGTTGAAACCGTAGGTGGTGTCACCGGCGCGGGTGGCGTAGTTGGCGCCGTAGAGCTTCTGGATCGCCGCGATATCGTCAATCAATGGCCCGGAGGCATAGGCTTCGACCCCGCCCTTGCTGAAGTTCTGGTTGGTGTTGCTCTCACTCCAATAACTCATGAGGCTGTAGCCGCGCGTGTCCTGTCCATAGGTCGCGTCGTTGTAGGTCGGGTTGCCATTCCCGGCGTTGTAGTCGCCAGGGTGAGCCAGGCCCAGGGTATGGCCGATTTCGTGGGTCAGGGTCTGCCGGCCGTAGTTGTTCAGCTCGTCGGGTACGTCGGCGGGAAACGACAGCACGTTGGTCGCGTAATCCTTCTGGCGCCAGGTGTGGTTCAGTTCGCGGCCTTCGGGTTCGTCCACCAGGCGGATGGTCAG
>NZ_JAKNRV010000531.1:0-2637 GCF_023072625.1 Pseudomonas emilianonis | reverse complement strand
GCTGATGCGCAAGGTGTCGGCGGGGCCGGCGTGCGCGGCGCCATAGCGGTGCGACGTGCCGCTCAGGTCGGGCTTGAGGAACACCTGCAGGGCTTTGTCCTGGGGCCAGCCGTCGAGTTCGGTGACCATTTGCTCGAACCAGTCCGCGCTCGGGTCGGCGCTCAAGGCGTGCCCTGCGCGGATTTTTTCACTGGCGACCCTGATCGATTCGTCCGCTTCGAGCCGTTTGAGGCTGGCCTCGAGCAGCGGCGGCAAGGGTTCGTTGTACTCGTACATGCGGCGTAACGCGCCGTCTTCGGTGGCGCTGGCAACCCTTAGCTGTTCCAGTTGCGTGTCGCTGAACGGCTGTACCCGATGCCCAAGACGGCGCAGCAATTGCGCGCGCTCCCACGTGCGCGGGCGTTCGCCCTCATGGGTCACGGCGCCGTCGCCGTTCAATTGCAGGCGTGGCCGGTAGGCGTCCGGGCGTTCGGGGTGGACCACGCGGTGCGCTTCGCTGAGCGGGTCGTATTGCACCTCCAGGTGCTGGTCGCCGAGGGCCAGCAGGGTTTTGCCCTCATGCAGATGCAGGCCCGAGGGCGAGGGCACCGAGCCGTCGGGGATCGGGGTTTTCTGGGCGAACGCGCGGATGTCCGGGTTCCACAACCGCCGTGTGCCGTCGGCCCGCTCGACCGGGACCAGGCCTTCGATAAAGGGCGAGCGTTTGAGCCGCGCCAATTGACCAAGACTGCCGCCCGCCGCAAACAGGGCAAACTGCATCACGCTGTCGGCCACCCCCGTCACGTGTTCCCAGGCTTCGGTGCGCCGGCCCTCGGTCCAATCGACGAGGCCTTCGAACACCTCGTCCATGATCTGGTACGCGCTGTAGACCAGCATCAGTTCGCCGAGCACCGGCACGAACGGGGTCAGCACCAGCAACGCGGCATTGAGGATGTCGCCGAGCATCTGCTCCAGGTTGTCCCACCAGGCCCAGCGGGCGTGGCGCTCGACGTCGGCGGTGGACACGGCGAGGGTGCGCGCATCGTTGACGATTTTGTTCAGTTGCACGCGAAACAGGTAACTCCACAGGGTGTCCGCGTGGGGTGTCGGCGGGCGCTGGCGATAGTCGTCCTGCCAGCGTTGCACGCTGAAGTGCAGGTTGGGATCGCTGATCGGCGTGTCTTTCCAGCTCGGCCCGCTGTCGGTGCGGGCCTTTTGGTGCCACTGGATGTGGCTGAGGCGCGCATTGAGCCCGGCAAAAAATGCGCCGCGCTCGGCGTGGGGCACGAACTGGCTGAAGAACACCTGATAGCGCGCCCGGTCGCGCAACTGACGGGTCAGTTCGGCCATGAACGCCTGCGGCGACGGGTATTCCTTGAGCGGGTGTTCGGGGTCTTCGGCGACGTAGGCGATCACGCGGGGGCTTGGTGCGGCGATAAACAGCACGATGCCCACCAGGGCGACATTCATCACGCTGAGGGTATAAGCCTGGAGCGCCGTCGGCTGCTCGTTCACCCGCTCAAGCAGCCTGCCGTGGGCGTCGGGCTTGAGGTCACCCTTGAGCAGGGCCAGGTGCGCGGCGCTTTTCAGCGCGGCCTTGTGGCGTGCGACCACTTCGTCGTGAACCGTGCGGGCCAGTGGCGGGTGGTTGAAGCCAAGCGCCTGGCTGAGCTTGAGTTGATACTGCGCGCCGATGTCGAGCTGGCGGCAAATGGCTTTGAAGCGCTGCGCCGTGAGCCGGGCGCCGCTGATGCGGTGGCTGATCGACACGACATCGCGCTGGCCTCGCACGTCGCTCGGGCCGAGGAAGGCGAAATCGAGAAAGCGGTCGTCGGCGGCGAAGTTGCCCAGCGCCGCGTCGAGCAACGAGACGGTCTTGCTGGTCTGGGCGCCGGTCACGTTGAGCGTCCACCAGGCCTGGCTGGCGTCGACGTAGAGGCGCAGGTAGGTGTTGCGTACGTCCACGTCGCCGTAGTCGCGCAGGGCGTTTTTCAGCAAGGGTTCGGCGAAGGCGTACACATCGTTCAAGCCGGCGAGCCGTTGGTCCAGCCGGTTTTGCCGGTGCCAGCGCTCGGCAATCGCGGCCTTGAGCGGGGCTGGCGTGCTCACGACGTTGAGGCGGGCGGCTGTCAATGCGCCGAGGCGTTCAGGCGAGGCCTGGGTGAGCCAGCCCGGTAGGGCGTCGCGGATGTGCGCGTAGTGGGCGCCGTTGAAGGCGCCGTCGAGTGGCGGTAGAGCGGGCATGGATCAGGTCCTGATAAAAGGGTGATCCATGAGTGTGTTCAGCGCTGTTGCGCGGTGGTGGCAGATAGGTAGTGCAGCCCGGCGTCAGTGTTTGCCCGCCAGACACAGCGTCGGGTCGCCCGGTTGCAGGAGTGGGTTGAGCATCGGCGCCATGCCCTTGAGCACCTGCACCGGCAAGGCTGACGTGAAGGTGAAGTGCTGCGCCGACACTCCCGGCACAAACGCGGTGAGAGTGCCGAAGTGATGCGCGCCGATGTAGAACACGAAGGTCGCCGTGCGGTTGATCGATTTCGAACTGAGCATGCGCCCGCCGGCCCCCATGGCTTCGATGCGGTTATCGCCGGTGCCGGTTTTGCCGCCCATCGCCAGCGGTGTGCAAACCAATGGACAAGGGGTCAGGCACTTCATAGCGCC
>NZ_JAKNRV010000530.1:0-2645 GCF_023072625.1 Pseudomonas emilianonis | reverse complement strand
CGCTTTCCACGCCCGGCTGTTTCAGGCCGTGGCAGGCGCCGCAGTCCTGGGTCAGCAGGTGTTCGAGGCGGGCGGCGTCCGGTGTGGCCAGCGCCCGCGCGGGAATCAGCAGGAGCAGCGCCATGGCCGTACCGATCGTCGATGCATTCATGGCGCGCTCCTTGTGCTTATTTCAAGGTCAGGACCCATTCGGCCAAGACCTTGGCTTCGTCTTCCGTCACCTGATTCGGCGGCATCGGAACCGGTCCCCAATTGCCCTGGGTGCCGTTTTTGATGCGGCTGGCCAGGGTCACGGCGGCGTCTTTCACCCCGGCGTTCTTGGCCGCAACATCCTTCAAGGCCGGCCCCACCAACTTGCTGCCAACCATGTGGCAGCCGACGCAGGGTTTGCTGTTGAACAAGGCCTGGCCGTCTTGTGCAAGGGCCGGTTGCAGGCTGAATGCAGCGATGCAGGCCAGCAGCGCGAAGAGAGTATTTTTCATTGGAAGTCCTTGTGTTGATGGGGCTCAATAAATGTCGTGTTGGGTGTTGTAGACATTGAATTTTCCGGTCGGTGTGATCAGGCGCTTGTCCTTGATCACCGCCTTGAGCTTCAAGGTCTGGTCGTCGATCACCACCAGCGCCGATTCCTCGGTCTGGCCGTTCCACACCGAGAACCACACCTCGTCGCCGGCCTTGTTGTATTCCGGCTGCACCACCCGCAGCGCGCCTTGCTTGATGCCGGCGTATTCGGCGATCGGCAGCACGGTGTAGCCCTTGTCCAGATGGTCGATATCAAACACCGCCGCCGACTGGCTGAGCTTGGCGTCGGGGTTGAGGGTGGTGTCGACATACAAATGCCGGGAGTTGGGATGGGTCTTGATGAACAGCGAGCCGCCGCCCTGGCCCTTGAGCGATTCCACCTGTTTCCAGGCGTATTGCGGGTGGTTGACCGGGTCGGTGCCGATCACCGAAATACCGCCGTCGCCCAGGTGGCTGGTGGCCCAGACCGGCCCGTAGGTGGGGTGCACAAAGTTGGCGCCACGGCCTGGGTGCGGGGTCTTGCCGACCTCGACCAGCGCGGTGAGCTTGCGTTCCTTGGAGTCGATCACCGCGACCTTGTTCGAGTTGTTGGCCGCCGTCATGAAGTAGCGGTGCGTGCTGTCCCAGCCGCCGTCATGCAGGAACGGCGCGGCGTCGATGGTGGTGACGGTGAGGTTCTTGATGTCCTGGTAATTGACCAGCATCACCTTGCCGGTTTCCTTGACGTTGACGATGAACTCCGGCCATTCGTGGGAGGCGATGATCGCCGCGACACGTGGCTCGGGGTGGTATTCCTGTTTGTCGACGGTCATGCCGCGGGTGGAGACGATCTGTTTGGGCTCCAGGGTTTCGCCATCCATGATGGTGAACTGCGGCGGCCAGTAGGAGCCGGCGATGGCGTACTTGTCTTCGTAGCCCTTGAATTTCGAGGTCTCCACCGAGCGCGCCTCGATGCCGACCTTGATCTCGGCGACCTTGGTCGGTTCGGCAGGCCACAGGTCGATCATGTCGATCTTGGCGTCGCGGCCGATCACCAGCAGGTAGCGGCCCGAGGCGGAGATCCGCGAGATGTGTACGGCATAACCGGTGTTGATCAGTTTGACGATTTTCTTGCTGTCGCCATCGATCAGCGCGATCTTGCCGTCGTCGCGCAGGGTCACGGAGAACAGGTTTTCCAGGTTGAGGCTGTTCAGCTGTTTCTTCGGCCGGTCTTCGGGCTTGACCAGCACTTTCCAGGTCTTGAGGGTTTCGGCCATGCCCCATTCCGGTGGGGTTGGCGCCGTGTGCTGGATAAAGCTGGCCATGTGGGTGATCTGGGTTTTGGTCAACGCATTGGAGGTGCCCCAGTTCGGCATGCCGGCTGGGGAGCCATAGGTGATCAAGGCTTCCAGGTACGCCTGGCCACGGGACTGGGTGATGTCCGGGGTCAGCGGTTTGCCGGTGGCACCCTTGCGCAGCACGCCGTGGCAACCGGCGCAGCGCTCGAAGTAAATCTGTTTGGAGGTGTCGAAGTCGGCCTGACTCATGTCCGGCGCGCCGGCGCTTTTCACTTCTGTCGGCTTGGGGGCGCCATGGGCGCTCAAGGGCAGTGCCAAGGCCAGCGCGCAACTCAGTGCGGCGAGGCTCAGGGTGAAGGGTTTTCTGTTGCGAGTCAGCATTCCGTTTACTCCTCAGGCGGGACCTTTGCGGTGCCTCGCAACGCGGTGCGGGGCGCAGGTTCTTCGTGCCGGCACAGACTATGGTGCCGTGCCGGAATACCCGCTTGACCGCGATCAAGTTCGCCGCAGGCGACGCTTGCCAGGTTGTCGCAGGCGCCCGTAGCGTGGCCGTCAAACCCGCTGTGGATGCCTGTCATGACTGAGCCCTTCTACCAACCCCTGGACAATGAACACCTGCTGTTCGAACACGCCTGGCGCCACCGCATGCCGGTGCTGATCAAGGGCCCCACGGGCTGCGGCAAGACCCGTTTCGTGCAGCACATGGCGCATCGTCTGAACTTGCCGCTGTACACCGTGGCCTGCCACGACGACCTGAGTGCCGCCGACCTGATCGGCCGCCACCTGATCGGCGCCGAGGGCACCTGGTGGCAGGACGGCCCACTGACCCGCGCCGTGCGCGAAGGC
>NZ_JAKNRV010000052.1:0-21669 GCF_023072625.1 Pseudomonas emilianonis | reverse complement strand
AACCGGTGGCTGTAGCGCCGCCACCGCCTGCGCCCGTGGTGGTCCCGCCGCCGCTCAAACCCACACTCGACCCGCAGGTCCAGGCGCAAAAACTGGAGAAGGCTGCCTTGGCGCGTAAACGGGTCGAGGAAAAACAACTTGAGCGGCAACAGGAACGCTTGGCCACCGAACAGCGCAACCGCGAGCTGGAGCTGGCGCAACAACGGCTGAACCAGGAACGGCTGGCCGCTGAAAAAACGCGAGTCGCCACACCCGCTCCGGCCCCGGCGTTCGACAGTCGCCAATACCTGCCGCTGAGCAAAGAAGCACCGGAGTACCCCGAACGCGCCCTGGATAAAAACATCGAAGGCGATTGCTCGGTGGAATACACCGTCAACCCCCAGGGCCGCGTGGAAAACCCCAAGGTGCTGGACGGCTGTCACCCGCTGTTTATCCGGCCGTCACTGGCGGCGGCGAATACGTTCCGCTACCAGCCGAGGATCGTTGAAGGCAGGGCGGTTGCTGTGCCGGCGGTGCGTAATACCTTTCACTACCGCATCCAGTAGGGACCGGCGCCGGCCCGGCCCTTGATCGTGGACTTCTGATTCGCCGCCCGCCGCGGTTGCAGGTCGGCGGCCGGCGATCGTCAAAGGCTTCGCTTACCTCCGCCTGGAGAAGGGAGCGGTGCGCAGTTCACGTTATGTCCATTGCATTGGGTGGCGTGTCGGTCTGTCTTGGCGAGCCCGCAGGATCAGGTACGAAAGCGCCCCACCAGCCCGCTCAGTTCGGCGGCCAACTGTGACAGTGCATGGCTTGCCGCGTTGGTCTGCAAGGCGCCCGCTGCCGATTGCGCCGACAGGTCGCGGATCGCCACGAGGTTGCTGTCCACCTCACGGGCAACCTGGGCTTGCTCTTCGGCTGCACTGGCAATCACCAAGTTGCGCTCATTGATCTGGCCGATGGCGGCGAAGATATCCTCCAGCACTACCCCCGACGCCTGCGTGATCTCCAGCGTGCCTTGCGCCCGCGCTGTGCTGCTGCGCATCGAATCCACCGCCTGTTCGGCAGTGCTCTGCACGCTCGCAATCATCTGCTCGATCTCGCGGGTCGACTCCTGAGTGCGGTAGGCGAGGGTGCGCACCTCGTCGGCCACGACCGCAAACCCCCGACCGGCTTCACCCGCCCGGGCGGCTTCGATCGCTGCGTTGAGGGCCAGCAGGTTGGTCTGTTCCGAGACGGCTCGGATCACGTCCAGCACCTTGCCGATGTTGCGCACCTCATCGGCGAGGTGCTGGATACGTTCGGCGCTGCCTTGAATCTCGGCGGTCATCGATTGCGTACCGTTGATGTTCTCGCGTACCTGCTGACGGCTTTTTTCTGACAGCGTATTGGAGGCGGTGGCCGCTTGCGAAGTAGACACCGCGTTGCGCGCTACTTCTTCGACCGCACTGGTCATCTGGTTAACGGCGGTCGCGGCCTGTTCGAGCTGCATGTCCTGCTGCTGGAGGCCGCGGTTGCTTTCTTCGGTGACGGCGTTGAGTTCTTCAGCGGCCGAGGCCAACTGCGTGGCTGAGTCAGCGATCTGGATCAGTGTTTCACGCTGGCTGGCCTGCATGCGTTGGAGCTCAAGGAACAACTCGCCAATTTCGTTGCGGCCAGGCGAGACGACCTCGCGGGTCAAATCGCCCCCGGCAATGCGCTTGAAGTGCTCGCCGGCCGCGCGCAATGGGCGCAGGACGGTGCCCGAGATGAATATCCAGCAGACGACGGCAAGCGCCAGGGTCAGCAGGATCAAGGCAATGGCCAGGGTTTGCGAAGTCTGTAGCCGCGCAGCCGCCTCGGTGTTGATCTCCTGAGTACGGGCATCCAATGCGCCGACCAGCTTCATGCGAATGTCCTGGAGTTTGGTCATGCTGTTGCCGGCATCGATGTTGACTTGAAAATACTGTTCGGCGGAGCGTGCGCGAGCGGCGGCGCGCTGACCGACGATGGCCGTGCCGTATTCGGCGAACGCACGCTTGAGATCTTCAGCGAGGGCCTTCAACTTCGGGTCACGCAAGTCTGTGGTAGAGGCATTGACCTTGGCGATGGCTTCACTCCAGATCGCCTCGCTGCGAACCAGCCTGGCTTCAGCGTCATCGAAACGCCCGCCGACGGTCTCGATGAACGCCGAGGACACGTTGGCGCTGGTACGGATTGCCAGCAGCAACGCATTGTTGATGCCGTCGATTTGTCGCGAGGTACGCCCCAACTCGTCAATCTGATCGTAACTGAGTACCGCCGACCGCCAGCCGTTAAGGGTCGAAAACAACAGTGCAATGGCGAACAGCAGTAGCACCCCGATCATGCCGGTGCGAATTTTTAGATGGGCAAACATGGGAGTACTCCGCGGACCACTTGATTGATATTGATCGAACTATCCGCATTCATCCCCGGAACTTAAATGGCAGAAGTGGAAACCCGTTCGATTATCGAACCAAGCGTTCAAGGGGCACGGGTGCGCGGGCTGCGTGGGGTTTGCGACGCAGCCGTTTCACCCGCTTCACTGACAAGCCGTATGGCATGCCCGCAAGGCTTCAATCCAGCAGGCGACTGACCTCCCGCAGACGCACGTAGGTGCTGCGTGCGGGGTTGCAAGGGCTTTAGTCTGACCGTAGATAACGTTGTATTTTTCCCAGGCCTGCGGTCAGATGGGCGCGGAAAATTAGTGGGTCAGGTTGGTCACTCATGCGCGCAGAACTCGCACACTATGGCGGTATTACCGTCATGATTCCGGCCGCGCTGGTCATCGCTGTATGGCTGCGCTATTCGTCGCCGCAGGCGTTCAGGTGGTGGGTAGTCACCGTCACTTGCACTTATTCAATCGTGGCGTTCAGCAAGTTGCTGTTCAAGGGGTGGGGCGTTTCGTTTCAACACCTTGATATTGCCGTGCTCAGTGGCCACGCCATGAACACGTGCCTGATGGTCACCGTGGCAATGAGTTTGATTGCACGCCAGTTCAACCTGGCCTTTCGCTGGCCGGCGGCGCTCGCCGGACTAATCGCCACCGGCTGGTTCAGTGCTTATTGTGTCGCGCCGTATATTCACCCTCTGAACGAGGCGCTGGCGGGCGGGTTATTGGGCGCTGTGGCTGCGCTGGCTTTCTTGTGGCGAATAGACGTCGCGCCGGTCAATGTGCCGCCGTCGCTGATCGGCGCTGGGCTCGTGGTCGTGTTATTGAGTGCGCTGGCGCCCAAGTACAACGCCGAGCGCCTGCTTAACCATTTAGCCGTCAGCGTCTCGGGGGCGCAACACGCCCATCAGGAGCCCGCGTGGCGCGCCTTAACTGGCCGTACAGGTTCACGAGTGCCCCTCGGCGCTGAAGATGTTCGCCAGTAACTCGTCGGTCTTGGCTTGCATGAAATGGCGGTCGCCACGGCTTTCTACGCACAGGCATACGGACAGGGGATTACTGACTTGCAACTTGAAGCGCCAGTCAGCGAAGACCATGGACAGTCCGGAGCCGGACTCGTCGAAGTCTAAAGAGTTGCCGGCATATAACACGTGCATACGCTCAACTACAGTTGTCGAGTTGTCGACGTTGAGATGAATGTTTCCCGAAGAAGGGAATAGGCCAATACGCTCTACGAGTAACTTTGAACTTTTCATGGCCGTGCCCCGTCGCTATGTTCAGAGGGCACTTTATTATGAAGAAGAACAAAAGTAAGCGAATGTTATTTTTAGTCAGTCAATGCAGTTATTGTTATTTATTGTCCTGCTCGATAGATGGTCGCCCTCTGTCAGCTGTGATCATAATTAAAGGGTCGTAAGTTATCTATTCTTGGAAGTTTGAGATAAGGCAGTCCCTTTGCCGATTTATTACTGTGCGGTGTGTGGGAGGTTGCCTTGTTCAAAAAAGTTTTGATCGTGTGTATTGGCAATATTTGCCGCAGTCCCACTGCGCAACAACTGCTGGGGGCCGCCCTTCATTCATCCGGTATCAAGGTGAGTTCGGCGGGCCTGGCGGCTTTGTCTGATCACCCGATGGAGCCCACGGCAGACGAAGTCCTGCAAGAGCATGGGCATGCTCCCCAAACGCACAGGGCTCGGCAACTGAGCGTCGAGGCCGTGAGCGAGGCTGATCTGATTCTGGTGATGGAAAGGCATCACATCGACGGCGTACTCAACCTCGCTCCCGAGGCCCGGGGCAAAGTGTTCCTGCTGGGCAAGTGGCAGCAAGAGCTTGAAATCAGGGACCCGTATCGACAGGGAAAGCCGGCCTTTGTGCAGGCCTATGCCTTGATTGAGCAGGCGGCACACGCCTGGGCACAGCGCTTGGCGCGATGACGCCCCTTTTAACGATTACAAGGACGAAGACTCGATTTATGTATTCACCCCAGAACGCCTCTGCTGACAATCCGCACCGTGACGAGATCGATGTACTCGGCATGCTGGGCACCCTGATCGATCACAAATGGTTGATCGCTGGAGTCACCGGTACCTGCATGTTGATCGGCGCAGCCTACGCAGTCCTGGCGTCTCCGGTTTACCAGGCCAACGCCTTGATCCAAGTGGAACCGAAGAAAAACGACATGCTCGGTTTCTCCGATGTGAGTAGTTTGTTGGGCAAGGAATCACCGGCGGTGACTGAGATCGAGCTGATCAAGTCGCGCACGATCATTGGCAAGACGGTCGATACCTTGAAGTTGGACATTACCATCACCCCCCAGCACTTCCCGTTGATCGGCGGTTTTCTTGCCCGGCGCTATGTGCCACAAACCCCGGGCGATATTGCGTCGCCGCTGTTCGGCATCAGCCGCTATAACGCCGGTGGTGAGCGCCTGAGTCTGGCGACGCTGAAGCTGCCGGCCGCATTGTTGGGTACCACACTGGTGCTGGTGGCCGGAGATGACCAAAGCTATCAACTGTTTGACGAGGACGGCGGGCAGATCGCTGCGGGCCGCGTCGGCGAGCCGTTCGCCGAGGATGGCGTGGAGGTGCTGGTCGAAGCCCTGCGGGCTAACCCGGGTGCGCGCTTCAAGATTGTACGCAAACCACGCCTGGACGCAGTGGCTGACTATCAGGACCTGCTCAATGTGGTGGAGCGCGGTAAGGAATCGGGGATCATCAGCCTATCGCTGGAGAGCACTCACCCGGCCTTGGCGGTGCGCACGCTGAATGAAATTTCCAACCTGTATGTGCGCCAGAATGTTGACCGCACTTCAGCCGAGGCGGCGCAGAGCCTGGCGTTCCTCAATGATCAATTGCCACAGGTGCGCCGCGACTTGGAGAAGGCTGAAAGCGCGCTGAATCGCTTTCAGACCCGTAGCAAATCCATCGACATTAGTCTCGAAGCCAAGGCCGTGCTCGATCAGGTGGTTGCCCTGGACACCGGGATCTCCGAACTCAAGCTGCAACAGGCCGAAATGGACCGCAAGTTCACTCGTCAACATCCGGCCTATCGCGCGTTATTGGCCAAGCTTGATGAGCTCAACGGCAAGCAGGCGCAATTGACCAAGCGGATCGAAGGTCTGCCCAGCACCCAGCAAGAACTGTTGAGCCTGACCCGGGATGTGCAGGTGGGCACCGAGATTTATACCCAACTGCTCAATCGTTCCCAGGAACTGGATGTAATGCGGGCCGGCACCGTGGGCAACGTGCGCTTGATCGACAGCGCCGACGCAAACATCAGCAAGCCCGTTGAGCCGCGCAAGGTCATTGTGGTGCTGCTGGCGATGCTGCTCGGTGGCATGTTTTCGGTGGGACTGGTGCTGGTGCGCAGCCTGCTCAATCGTGGCTTGGAAAACCCCGATGACATCGAGAAGCTCGGCTTGCCGGTATATGCCTCAATCCCATTTAGCCCGTTGCAAAAGACCGAGGAAATCCGTGCCCTCAAGGGCCGCTCAGCGATGCCGCCGCTACTGGCCCTGAATCATCCTAATGATCTGGTCATGGAGGCGATGCGCAGCCTGCGCACCAGCCTGCATTTCGCGATGCTGGAGGCGAAGGACAATCGCCTGATGATTTCGGGCCCCAGCCCGGAGGTGGGCAAGACGTTTGTCTCGGCGAACCTGGCTGCGGTGGTGGCCCAGTCCGGGCAGCGGGTACTGCTGATCGATGCGGATATGCGCAAGGGCTATATGCACAAAATGCTCGGCACTACCGCGCAAAACGGTTTGTCGGATCTGTTGGTCAAACGGTGCCAATTGCAGGAGGCGATTCAAAAAACCGGTTTGGAACTGTTCGATTTCATCGGGCGCGGGCAGATTCCGCCCAACCCGTCCGAATTGCTGATGCACCCCAATTTTGCTGTGTTGTTGGCCGAGGTCAGCGAGCTGTATGACCTGGTGATCATCGATACGCCGCCATTGCTGGCGGTGACGGACGCCGCCATCGTCGGGCGTCAATCCGGTACAAGCCTGCTGGTGACCCGTTTTGGCGTCAACTCGGCGAAGGAAGTCGAGTTGACCCTACGGCGCTTCCATCAGAACGGTATCGAGCTCAAGGGCGCAATTTTCAATGGTGTGGAAAAACGCCGCTCTGCCAGTTACGGCTACGGCGACTACGGCTACTACCACTATGCCTACCACTCTGACAAAGCCTGACGACTTATGAGCAAGGTTCTTGAGAAGCCGCTGCTGGTGCAACGTTCGTTGTCGAGCCGGTTTCGCCTCAATGTTTTGAGCTATGGCTACACCCAGTTGGTGACACTGGCGGCGCAGTTGGTACTGGTGCCGTTCTTCCTGCACGCCTGGGGGACTGGGCGTTATGCCGATTGGTTGGTACTCACCGGTATTCCGTCGATGCTCAGCCTGCTGGACCTGGGTGTTGCCCAAGCCTCGGCCACCCGCGCTACGGTGCGCGCAAGCCAAGGGGATGTGCCAGGTGCGCGGCGCAGTGTGCAGACCGCGTTGGCATTTACCCTGGTGGTGGTTGCGCTGGTATCGCTGTTCGCTTTGACCTTGGGCCGGTGGATCGACTGGGTCGGGTTACTGAAGCTCAAGAGCCTCGACCCTGGCCAGGCAAGCCTGGTGGTGGTGTGCATGTCCGGTTACCTGTGTACGCGTTTATTGGGTGGGCCGATCGAAGCATGGTTCCGGGTGATCGACAAAACCGTCGGCGGTGTCTTTATCATGGCCAATCGCAGAACGCTGGATATCGTGCTGTCGATTCTCATCCTGATGCTGGGCGGTACCGAGCTGCAGTTGGCCCAAGGCATGTTCTTCAGCCAAGTGCTGTTCCTGGTGTTAGTGACGCTGTTTGTGCGACGTATTTCGCCCTGGCCGCTGCTTGGATTGGCGTCGGCCTCCTGGGCAGAGTTTCGCGGCATTTGGAAACCCGCCTTGGGCAGCGCAGCCATCCCGCTGGCGCAGTTGATCACCCTGCAAGGCGGTTTGCAGCTGCTGAACCAGATCGCCGGCCCAGGCGTGGTGGTGGGTTACACCATGGCACGTACCTTGATGCGGCTGATCATCCAGTTGGGCATCACCTGCAGCAATGCGCTGACCCCTGAAATCTCGCGCCTGGCCGGGCGCGGTCAGTTTGAGGAGGCTCGGCGCTTTACCCAGCGCGCCAGTTCTCTGGTACTGGGTGTGTGCGTGCTGGTTTACGGCGCCGGTATCTGGGCCGGCCCGCAAATTATTACGCTGTGGAGCCATGGTTTGGTGCAGATCGACCGGGTGTCATTGGCGCTGATCGGCTCCCATACAATTTTGAACGTGGCCTGGTTCATTCTCGCGGCAATGTTGATCTCCACTAATCGTCACACCCGTACATCGGTGATTTACGCCCTGAGCAGCTTGGCGGTGTTGCTGTTGTGGATGCTGTGCATCGACCGGATTGACCCGTTGTTGGGAGCTTCGCTGTTGCTGTCGCTGCCGGAGCTGGTGGTGCTGGTGTACCTGCGGTTGATCAGTAAGGTGCAGTTCGCTGGGGAGGTGTGCCCATGATGTTGTCCCAGGCGCGCCTGACCCTGTACCTGCCGCTGACGTTTTTCGCCTTGCCGTTGGCGTTGAGCAATAACCTGTCGCAGCCCTTGGCATTGCTGCTGCTATTGCCCTTTGTGGTGTATGCGGCGCGCGGATTCACCCGGGCAGCGGCTTTGCTGGCGCTCGTGGTCGGCGCCAGCATCCTGCAGGTGCTGGTGTCCAGCGGCTCGAAAATTTCCTTGTATCAATTTTTGCGTTCCGGCATCCCGTTTCTCTATTTTGTGCTGCTGTTGGCCGGCTATCGCTATGCGCTGGCCAACGTGGAGAAAATCGCACGCGCCCACAGCGTCAGCTATCGCCGCATCATCGAGCGGGCGATCTACATTTTTGCCCTGGGTCAGTTGCTGCAAGTGAGCCTGTATGGCGTCGGCATTGATCTTACCAACGCGGCCTCCAAGTCCAGCGACGAGGTGGGCAGGATCATGCTGTTTCCCACCAGTTCGGCCGTGCTGCTGTTTTTCTACGCCTGTTGCCAGCGCAAGATCGCGTTGATGCTGATCCTCGCGGTGACACTGCTGGCGGCGGGTTCCAAGACCATCCTGGCGGCAATGGCGGTAATGATCCTGTTATCGGCGATCACCCAGCGCAAGCTCAAATCCCTTGCGGTGCTGGTAGTGGCCATCGGTGCCTTGGGCACGCTTACGTTTTATGCCAGCCCCCTGGCGGTGTCGCGTTTTGCCGCGTATCTGTTTGAGGAGAAGGGCGAGGACGTCACCCGTGCCTTCGAGATCTCTCATGCCAAGGCGTCCTTTCTGGAGAACCCGGCCACGGTGTTTCTCGGCAATGGCCTGGCGAAGCAATTGACGCCGGGGGTACCCACCAATGACGAGCGTTGGTTCGAGAATTCCAAGTTCGATATCGAGAACGGATATTGGGGCGTACTCGCGAAGTTGGGCGTGGTGGGGGTCGTGCTGTTTGGCCTGCTATTCAGCACCTTGCCACGCAACCCAGTGTCGCTGGCGGTGGGGGCGATCCTGCTGATCTTCTCGTTCAAGACCAGTTACCAGTTTTTCACCACGTTTGACGGCAGCTATCTGCTGGTGTGGTCGATATTCATCGGTCTGCTCAATAACGCAGCACCTGCGCGCCAGGCCTTTGTCCTGCCTATACCCCCTACACATTCCTCGTTAAAACAGGCTGGATCATGAGCGCATCTGTACGCCCCGTCAGGGCCGGGATACTGACGTACCATTTCAGTGAGAACTTCGGCGCTGTGTTGCAAGCCTATGCGTTACAGCGCTGGCTGCAGCAACAGGGCTTGCAGGTCAGTTTGATCAACTACCATCCGGCTTACGTCGAAGACGGCAGCGAGCTCAAACAACTGCTGAATCCACGTCACTTCAAGGGCAATCTCAAGGCGCTGTACTTGAAAACCCTGTCTTTGAAAACCTGGGTGTTTGGGGCTAACGCTCAATCTCGTCAGTTTGAGGCGTTCAAGGCGCGCTTCCTGAATATCGACGGGCCGCGCTATACCCGTGCAGATCAGCTCAACCAAGCGGTCCGCAACCAGCAGTTGTTGGTGGCAGGCAGTGATCAGATTTGGAACCCTTCGGGCCAGACGGGCCTGGACCCTGCGTATTTTCTTGCTTTCGATTGCGACAAGGCGATTCGGCGCATCTCTTACGCCGCGAGCTTTGGCAAGGAGTACCTGGAGCCTGAGTACCATGCGAAAGCCGAGGTGCTGCTCAAGCAACTGTCAGCGGTCAGCGTGCGTGAAGAGAGCGGGGTGGCAATTGTCCAGCAAGTTTCGGGGCTGGCGGCCCAGTGTGTGCCCGACCCGACGCTGCTGCACCGCGATTACTCGGCGTTGCTGGCCACGTCCACGCAGACCCGCAGCGGCCATGTGTTCTGTTATGCGTTGCGTACCGGCGTCGGTGTCAGGGAGGTCGCTCAGGCGTTGTCCCAGCACGTCGCCGGGCCGATTGTTTCGCCCTATAACGCGCACCGGCGCTGGCGGCAGATCGGCCAGACCGTGCAAGTAGGGCCGCAGGACTGGCTCAAGTTGTTGAAGGAGTCGGCGTATGTGGTGACCAACTCTTTTCACGCGACAGTGTTCGCGATCATTTTCGAGAAGCCGTTTATTGCCGTCGGTTTGCCGGGCAGCAAGGCCTCGCTCAACGCTCGCGTGTGCAACCTGCTGGCAAAGCTGGAACTGTCCCAGCGCTTTTTGCCGGCGGACAACGCCGATCAGGTGCAGCGCTTGATCGCTGCGCCGATTGACTGGGTCGCGGTGCGCGCCCGGCGCCAGGCGTTGCAGCAAGTGGGCGAGCGCTATTTGTTGGAACAACTCGCGGCGATCAAGTCATGAGTGGCTTTGAACGCCTGAAGTATGTGGACACCTTGCCCCGCAGCGACAAGGCTCGGCGCCTGGTCTGGGGCGTGGTGTATCGGTTGCTGTTTCGCCCTACGCCACGGTGGATGCTGCATGGCTGGCGGTGTTTTCTGCTGCGCTGTTTCGGCGCCAGGATCGGTGTTGGTTGCCGCATCGCACCCACCTGCTGCATCTGGGCACCGTGGAACCTTGAAGTCGGTGACTTTACGGCCATCGCCGATGGAGTGGATGTGTACGCCATGGCCAGGATCACCATTGGATCAAAAGTCGCCATCAGCCAACGCAGCTTTTTATGCACGGGCACCCATGACACTCGCAGCCTGCTGCGGCCGCTGGTGACTCGGGCGATCGTCATCAAGGACCACGTATGGGTTGCCGCCGAGTCCTTCATCCATCCGGGTTGCGTGGTGGGCGAGGGCTGTGTGGTTGGCGCGCGCTCGGTGGTCACCACCGACTTACCGGCCTGGATGATTTGCGTCGGTGCGCCCTGCCGCTCCATCAAACCGAGAGACATCGCACAATGAAACAGGTAAAGCGCATGATGGATAAGACATGGAAGTTGATGTTTTTTTTCAGCGAGTTTTTTCGCGACATGTACACGTTTATTCGCCACAACGGGTATTCGCCGTTGGCGAGCCGCAACAAGAAGTTGTTTTACAAAATCCTGATTGAAACCCACACCGTTGAAAAAGGCCTGTCGCTCAAGGAGCCCAAGCCGCTGTTCGGCAAGGATAAGATCAACGGTATCATTCATATGCTCAACGAGTACGACCGCACCTACTCTTCGTTACCACTGGAAATGGCGCTGGGCGCCTTCCAGGGTTATCTCGACCTGCATCGCACCCTGGGTTTGAGCGATGACTTCCTGTTTTACCTGGATGCTTATGTCGAGCATCTCAAGCGCGATGGCACCTCGGGCAATGGCGGCACCAAGCGCGCCGCGCCGTGGCTGGGCAATGGCGGGCTTGACGCCAAGGCGTTCCTGGAGTCGCGCTCCAGTTGCAGGATGTTCCAGCCCGGCAAGCTAGACAGCCGCTTGCTGACCTCGCTGGTGGAGCTGGCGCAGTCGGCGCCGTCGCAATGCAACCGCCAGTCGTCGCGGGTGCATGTCTACCAGGACCGCGCGGTGATTGCGCAATTGCTTGAGCTGCAAGGCGGATCGCGCGGCTTTGCGCATTCCGTGGACAACCTGTTCGTGGTCACCTCGGAAGTGACTGCCTGGGGCGGTGCCGGCCAGCGTAACCAGCTATATGTCGACGGTGCATTGTTTTCCATGGGCCTGCTGCTGGCGTGTCATGCCAATGGGCTGGGCGCTTGCCCGTTGAACCTGGCGATCCTGAACACGGTGGAAAAGAAAATCTGCAGCGTGGGCGGTATCGAAGCCAGCGAGCGGTTGATCATGATGATCGCGGTGGGCAAACCCCTGGAAAGCCACTTCCGGGCCGCGCGTTCGCCACGGCGTCTGACCGCCGAAATTCTGCAACTGCACGGTGGCTGATATGAAACGCGAAACCGTCAGTGTGATCATCCTCACCTACAACGAAAGCCTGCATATCGCCCGTGCGATCGAATCGGTGCGCGCCTTCAGCGACGAAGTGCTGGTGGTCGACTCGTTCTCCAGCGACGACACCTGCGAGATCGCCCGGCGCCACGGTGCCCTGGTGGTGCAGCACGCGTTCGTCAACCAGGCCAAGCAGTTCCAGTGGGCGCTGGATAACTTGCCGGTCACCGGTAACTGGACGATGCGCCTGGATGCCGATGAAATCATCGAGGCCGACCTGGCCGCGCAGATCAACACGCGGCTACCGACGCTGGACAAGGACATCACCGGCATCAACTTCAAGCGCAAGCATATTTTCATGGGCCGCTGGGTGCGTCATGGCGGCCGCTATCCGTTGCAGATGCTGCGGCTATGGCGCACGGGGCAGGGGCGCATCGAAGATCGCTGGATGGACGAGCACATCTCGGTGGCCGAGGGCCGCACCATCACCCTGGAAGGCGGGTTTGCCGATCACAACCTGCATGACTTGACGTTCTTCACCCACAAGCACAACCAGTACGCGACCCGGGAAGCGATTGAGATCATCAACTCGCGCCTGGCGCTATTTGCGGTGCGCCATGAATTGAATGAGGGGCACAGTTCGTTCCAGGCCAGGCTCAAGCGCCTGGTTAAAAACCGTGTGTATAACCGCGTGCCGTTTACCTTGAGTTCGACCGCGTACTTCCTCTGGCGCTACTTCATTCAACTGGGTTTTCTCGATGGCCGCAGCGGCCTGGTTTATCACGTGCTCCAAGGTTACTGGTACCGCTTTCTGGTGGGCGCCAAGGTGCTTGAACTGGAAACTGCGATTGCTCACTTACACGACAAGGACGCAATTATCCGCGAACTTTCAACGTTGACCGGACATAACTTGACGCTGCCCACACCGAAGTAACTGACCGTTTTTAACAAACACCCAAGTTCGGGTGTCGGCCTTCGTTCGCCTATTATTTGGGAGATAGACATGAAAAAAGTCGCGCTTATTACCGGGGTTACCGGGCAGGATGGTTCTTACCTGGCGGAACTGTTGCTGGAAAAAGGCTACGTGGTGCATGGCTTGAAACGCCGCTCTTCGTCGTTCAATACCCAGCGCATCGATCACATTTACCAAGACCCCCAAGCCCCGCATAAAAACCTGATCCTGCACTATGGCGACCTGGCGGATGCGTCCAACCTGACGCGCATCATCCAGCAGATCCAGCCGGACGAAATCTATAACCTCGGCGCCCAATCCCACGTGGCCGTCAGCTTCGATTCGCCGGAATACACCGCCGATGTGGATGCCCTCGGCACCTTGCGCATCCTCGAGGCGATCCGCCTGCTCGGCCTGGAAAAGAAGACCCGTTTCTACCAGGCCTCCACGTCCGAATTGTACGGTTTGGTGCAGGAAACCCCGCAAAAGGAAACCACGCCGTTCTATCCGCGTTCGCCCTATGCCGTGGCCAAGCTGTACGCCTACTGGATCACCGTGAATTTCCGCGAAGCCTACGGGCTGTATGCCTGCAACGGCATCCTGTTCAACCACGAATCGCCGCGTCGTGGCGAAACCTTCGTCACCCGCAAGATCACCCGCGCCTTGACCAACATCGCCCTGGGCCTGGAGCAATGCCTGTACATGGGCAACATGGACGCCTTGCGTGACTGGGGCCACGCCAAGGACTACGTGCGCATGCAATGGATGATGCTGCAACAGGACAACCCCGAGGACTTCGTGATTGCCACCGGCGTGCAGTATTCGGTGCGCGACTTCATTCGTTGGTCGGCGGCGGAGTTGGGGGTGCGCTTGCGCTTTGTCGGGGAGGGCGTGGAAGAAGTCGGGGTGGTCGAGCACATCGACGGCGACCAGGCGCCCGGCATGCTGGTGGGCGACGTGATTGTGCGAGTGGACCCGCGCTACTTCCGCCCGGCGGAAGTCGAGACGCTGCTGGGCGACCCGTCCAAGGCCAAGCAGAAACTGGGCTGGGTACCGGAAATCAGCGCCCAGCAGATGTGTGCGGAGATGGTGCGTGAAGACCTGAAAATCGCGCGGCGCCATGCGTTGCTGCGCCTGCACGGCCACGATGCGCCGATTGCCGTGGAGAACTGAGCATGGCACGTGATCTGAACGCGCGGATCTTTGTCGCCGGCCATCGCGGCATGGTCGGCTCGGCCATCGTGCGCCGCCTCTGGGCCTTGGGTTATACCCAGATCCTCACCGCCAGCCGTGATGAACTGGACCTGTTGGACCCGGCGGCGGTGCAGGCGTATTTCGCCGAACAACGGGTCGACCAGGTGTACCTGGCAGCGGCCAAGGTCGGTGGGATTCATGCCAACGCCACGTACCCGGCCGATTTCATCTACCAGAACCTGATGATCCAGGCCAATGTGATTCACGCCGCACACACTCATGGGGTGTTCAAGTTGTTGTTCCTCGGCTCATCGTGCATTTACCCGGTGCTCGCCGCCCAGCCGATGACCGAGCCGGCGCTGCTCTCGGGCGCGCTGGAGCCGACCAACGAACCCTACGCCGTGGCCAAGATCGCCGGCATCAAACTGTGCGAAAGCTACAGCCGCCAGCACGGGCGCGATTACCGCAGTGTGATGCCGACCAACCTGTACGGCCCGGGCGACAACTACCACCCGCACAACAGCCATGTGATCGCCGGCTTGCTGCGCCGTTTCCATGAGGCGGTGCAGCGCGGTGATGAAGAGGTGCTGATCTGGGGCAGCGGCGCGCCACGGCGCGAGTTCCTGCATGTGGATGACATGGCGGCCGCCAGCGTGCATGTGATGGAGCTCAGCCAGGAGCGCTATGGCGAACACACCGAGCCTATGCGCTCCCACGTCAACGTCGGCACCGGCGTGGATTGCACCATCCGCGAACTGGCCGAGGCGCTGGCCCGGGTCACGAGCTTCAAGGGGCGTTTACGTTTCGACACCAGCAAGCCCGACGGGGCGCCGCGCAAGTTGCTCGATGTCAGCCGTATCAACGCCCTCGGCTGGGAAGCCTACGTGCCGTTGGAAGAGGGCCTGCGCGATGCCTACAACGCGTATCGCGCTGCCCTCGAACAGCCTCGGGGCCAGTGATGAAGATCCTCTTGTATGGCATCAACTACAGCCCCGAGCTGACCGGCATCGGCAAGTACAGCGGTGAACAGGCGCGTTGGCTGGCCAGCAAGGGCCACGAGGTGCGGGTGGTCACGGCGCCGCCGTATTACCCGCAATGGCAGGTCAGCGAGGGCTACTCGGCGTTGCGTTTTCGCACCGAGCAGGTCGACGGCGTGACCGTGGTGCGCTGCCCGTTGTATGTGCCGCGCAAGCCCACGGCGCTGAAGCGCTTGCTGCACCTGATCAGTTTTTCCGCCAGCTCGTGCCTGGCGGTATTGGGGCAACTGCGCTGGAAGCCGGACCTGGTCATCCTGGTGGTGCCCACCTTGTTCTGCGCGCCCCAGGCGTTGCTGTTGGCCAGGCTGTGTGGCGCCAAGTCGGTGCTGCATGTCCAGGATTATGAAGTCGATGCGATGTTTGGCCTGGGCCTGGGCGGCAGCCCTTTATTGCGGCGACTGGCGTGGGGTGTGGAGCGCGGGTTGCTGCGGCGCTTTGATCGGGTCTCGACAATATCCAGCGGCATGCTCGATAAGGCCGCCGGCAAGGGCGTCGAGGCACAGCGCCTGCTGTTCTTTCCCAACTGGTCGGAGACCGAGCGTTTCCTCGATGTGCCGCGCAACAGCGGGCTGCTGGAACGGCTCGGCGTGCCAGCGGGAAAACGGGTGCTGTTGTACTCGGGCAACATCGGCGAGAAGCAGGGGCTCGAACTGATCCTCGATGCCGCCCAGGCCCACGCCCATCGCCCGGAGCTGGTGTTTCTGATCGTCGGCCAGGGCGCCGGCAAGGCCCGTCTGCTGCAGCGCGTAGAGCGCGAGGGCTTGCACAACGTGGTCTTCGCCCCGTTACAGGCCTATGAAGACTTGCCTGCGCTACTGGCCTCGGCGGACGTCCATTTGGTGATCCAGAAACGCGGCGCGGCGGATTCGGTATTGCCCTCCAAGCTGACCAACATTCTGGCCGTCGGCGGTAATGCAATCATCACCGCCGACCCCGAAACCACCCTTGGTCGTTTGTGCGATGAGCATCCGGGCATTGCCGTGCTGGTCGAACCCGAATCGGTCACCGCCCTGAATGAAGGGATCGAGCGGGTGCTGGCATTGCCGGCGCACAACGCGGTGGCGTTGAACTACGCCGCAGAATTTCTCGATAAAGAACGCATTCTCCAACGCTTCCTGGCACAGGTTTGACGCTTATGTGGCTTGATTTACCGACCTTCAATACGGTCGTGGCATCGACGCCGTTGGTGGCCATCGACTTGGTCGTGAGCAAACCCAGCGGCGATACGTTGCTGGGCTTGCGGATCAATCGGCCGGCCTATGGCTTCTGGTTCGTCCCCGGTGGGCGTATCCAGAAAAACGAAACCCTGGACAACGCCTTCCGCCGCCTGACCCGCGAAGAACTGGGCTGTACCTTTGAACGCGCCGATGCGCGGCTGCTGGGCGTGTTCGAGCACTTCTACGACGACAGCGTCTTCGCCAACACCGGGAGCGGCCCGGACACCCACTATGTGGTGCTGAGTTATTGCCTGACCCTCGCCGAGGATCAGGTGCTGGAACCGCCCACCGAGCAGCATCGGCACTACCGCTGGTGGTCGCTCGATGAGCTGCGCTACAGCCCACGTGTACACGAGAACACCCGTGCCTATTTCTGACCCTCTATCGAAGGACGCCTTCATGTTATTACCGGTGATCTTGGCGGGAGGTTCGGGTTCGCGCCTGTGGCCGCTCTCGCGGCAACTTAACCCCAAGCAGTTCTTGCGCCTGACCCATAAAAACCTGTCGATGTTGCAGCAGACCATCGGCCGCCTGGAGGGCGCGGATGTCGCCTTGCCGCAAGTGATCTGCAATGAGCAGCACCGTTTTCTGGTGGCCGAGCAATTGCGTCAATTGGGCATGGAGCAGGCGCGCATCCTGCTGGAACCCATGGGGCGCAATACGGCGCCGGCGATTGCGTTGGCGGCCTGCAAGGCGGTCGACGAGTCCCAGGACCCGATCCTGCTGGTGCTGGCGGCGGATCATCTGATTGAAGATGTTCCTGCGTTTCATGCCAGCCTTGCGGTGGCGCTGCCCCTGGCCGAGGCCGGCAAGCTGGTGACGTTCGGCATCACGCCGACCTGCGCGCACACCGGATATGGCTATATCGAACAGGGCGCGGCGGTGGGCGAGGGCGGGTACGCCGTGAAGCGTTTCGTCGAGAAGCCGGACGCCGCCACCGCTGCCGACTACGTGGCGCGGGGCGATCATTACTGGAACAGCGGCATGTTCATGTTCCGTGCCAGCCGTTACCTGGACGCCTTGGCACGCTTTCAGCCGGCGATTCTCGCGGCCTGTCGTGCGGCGTTGGCCGCTGGCAGCCAGGATCAGCTGTTCACCCGGGTCGATGAGGCGCTATTCGCCGCCTGCCCGGACGACTCCATCGATTATGCCGTGATGGAAAAAACCAGCGACGCGATCATGGTGCCGTTGCAGGCCGGTTGGAGTGATATCGGCTCCTGGTCGGCGTTATGGGAAGCCAGCGAGAAGACCGACGGCGGCAACGTGCTGCAGGGCGATGTGCTGCAACTGGATACCCGCGATACCTACGTGAACGCCGACAGCCGCCTGGTCGCGACGGTGGGTGTGCAGGACCTGATCATCGTCGAAACCAAGGACGCGGTGCTGGTGGCGCACAAGGACCAGGTGCAGCAGGTCAAGGGCATTGTCGACCAACTCAAGCGCGACGGGCGTCATGAACACCTCAACCATCGTGAGGTCTACCGGCCCTGGGGCATGTATGACGCCATCGACAGCGGCCACCGCTACCAGGTCAAGCGCATCACCGTGAAGCCCGGCGCCAAGCTCTCGGTGCAGATGCATCATCACCGTGCAGAGCACTGGATCGTGGTCAGCGGTACGGCCAAGGTCACCAATGGCGAACAGACGTATCTGGTCTCGGAAAACCAATCGACCTACATCCCGATTGGCCAGGTGCATGCGTTGGAAAACCCAGGCGTGATTGCGTTGGAGTTGATCGAGGTGCAATCGGGTTCTTATCTGGGCGAGGACGATATTGTGCGCTTTGAAGACAAGTACGGCAGGGCCTGAGGTTTTCCGACAATTAATAACATTTGCCCCAATGTTAAATTGCCAGCCTTGTTAACTTCGCGACCTCAATGTGTTGATACACGGGGGCTGGCATCGAGAAATGTTATTTTCGAATGAATACGTTCAACTTGCCGGGTAATGGCCGGGTTGGAGTATGGCTGGTGCGCTGTTTACTTGAGTGGCACTATCAGGGCGTACTTCAGTGGCACACGCTCGTTTGCTGAATACTCACTATCGATAAGGAGTCTGATATGAGAAAACAACTGGCTATTATTGTGCTCAGTCTTTTGAGTACTTCTGCCATGTCTGCCGAGTTGCCGCTTGGTCTGAGTACCGCAGTGGTGGGGTCTGTGACGGTGGGGGAAACCCTGCTGGTCGGCACGGCACTGGTAGCGGGCGTCGCCGCCGCTTCCAGCAGCGGTGGCAGCTCCAACGGTGGTACTACCACAGGCACTACAGGCACCACAGGTACCACCGGTACCGGCAACTAATAGAACGCCTTCCGCTTTATAAGACTGCTTGGAAACCCCGCCCAAGTAGTCTTTTTTTCTTGTCGTTTATCGCGAGTGTCTTAGCCCTATGATGCGTATTTTTTCTGTGGCGGTCGTGGCCTCCGCATTGTTACAAGGCTGCATGTTTGCGCCCGGTCAATATATGGATACCGAGGCAATGACCAAGGAGGGCGGTGCAGAAAGCAGTCGCGTGGAGTTGATCCCGATTACGCCAAAGTTGCTGGCCATGGACGCAGCGACTCAAGTGTCTTATGCGCTTCCCAAAGAACTGCTCGATTATAAACCCGGCCCCTATTTGATCGGCCCAAATGATGCGTTGTACATCACGGTCTGGGATCATCCGGAGTTGACCGCGCCTTCCGGTCCGCAGCAGCAAATTGACGCCAACGGGCGTCTGGTCAACCCCGACGGCAATCTGTTCTACCCCTATGTGGGCGAAGTGGCTGCCAAGGGCCGCACCCTTACGGCGTTGCGCAGCGAAATCAGCGACAAGCTACGTCAGTACATCGACAGCCCCCAGGTCGATATCAGTGTGCTGCGGTTTGCCAGCCAGAGAGTGGTGATCACCGGGGCAGTGCTCAAGGCCGGGCCTGTACCTATCACCACCATCCCGATGAGCGTCATGGAGGCTATCGGTGCGTCCGGCGTCGATCCGATCAATGCCGACCTCTCGAACCTCACGCTGACCCGCGACGGCAAGCGATACACACTCGACCTCGACATGTTGAATCTCAACCCGTCGCGCTTGAACGATATCTACCTCAAGGACGGCGACCAGTTGTACCTGCCCTACAACGACCGCAAGCGCATCTATGTGATGGGCGAGGTCATGCAGCCCCGCGCGCTGAGTTTCAAGACACGCAGCATGAACCTCTCGGATGTGTTGGGCTCGGTGGGCGGCATCAACCAGAACACCTCGAACGCCGATGCGATCTACGTGATCCGCGGTGCGCAGAACCTGGACGCACAACCGGCCAAGGTCTTCCATCTGCAAGCCGGTTCCGCAGCGGCCATGGCCCTGGCCACGCGCTTCGATGTGCAGCCACAGGACGTGGTGTTTGTCGGCCCCGCCAATATCACCCGCTGGAACCGGGTCATCAGTCAGTTGTTACCTTCTGCCTCGATCATCGGCACCGGTGCTTCCACCCAAAACAACCTGAGCGAAGCCAACAGCCGATAAGGGTGGAACCAGCGTGGACAGTGTGAAAATCGGTATTTACGTGTGTCTTGCGTGGCTGTTGTGCGGCTGCAATCCACTGATGCAGGCCTCGCTCGATACCTTCAAGGCGGCCGTCGTCGGGCCTGCGCCATTGGCGCTGAGCCAGGCCCAGGTGGACGCCGTGCCGTTTCCCCAGATCAAGGTGACCACGGTGTCCAGCGAAGGGGTGATGGCGATGATTCGCCAGCGCGATGACCTGCAGTTTTGGGTCGCCTCCGGCAAACAGGTGCTGTTGATGCGCGATGGCCTGGTAGTGCGCACCGTTGGCCTGGGCACTGATCTGGATGGCACGCGCTGGCAGGGGCAGTCGCCGTTCCGGCAGGGGCTGCACCGCGTGCCGGACGGCTACCGCAGCAGCCGGCAGATCGACTTGGTGGAGGGCTATCGCGTCGGCATCACCGTCACCAGCCGCCTGACCCGCGAAGGCATGGAGACGCTCGAGATCCTCGACAAGCCTTACGCCTTGCTGCGCGTCGATGAAGACATCGAAGCCGAGGCCCTGGGGTTTCGTGCGCGCAACCGTTATTGGGTCGACCCCACTGATGGCTTCATCGTGCAAAGCGCGCGGACTTGAGCCGCGCCGACACGCGCATCACCACCAATCAGGAAATGCGCGTATGCGCCAATGCCGTGGCCCTGCGCCGGGATGTCGGCCTGGCGCTGGGCCGCCAGATGCATGTGTCGGCCTACGGCATGCTCGGTTATGCACTGCTGACGAGTGCCACCTTCGGTGACGCTTTGCGCCTGGCGCTGCGGTATCCGGCGCTTCTGGGAACACTTTTCGAACTGAGCCTGGAGGCGGACGGCGAGCGCGTCTGGTTCACCGCCAGTGACTATCGGGAAAACCCGGCCATGCAGATGTTCAACGTCGAACTGTGCCTGGCCTCGCTGAAGGTGATCTGCGACGACCTGCTCGGCCAGCCCCTGGCGCTGCTTGGCGCGCGCTTTGAATACAACGCGCCGGACTATCGGGCACGCTACAGCGAGTGTTTCGCCTGCCCGCTGCAGTTTGACGCCAGCACCAACGCGTTCGCCTTCGACAAGCACTGGCTCGACCAGCCCCTGCCGCTGGCCGACGCCGTGACTCACCAGGCCATGGCCGAGCGTTGCCGCAAGCAGAACCAGGAGTTCACCGGCCGCCAGGCGTGGCTGGGCAGAATCCGCCAGTTGCTCGCCAGCCAACTCGGCGCCGCGCCGGGGATTGAAGGCCTGGCCGCGCAGATGAACTGTTCACCGCGCACCCTGCGCCGGCACTTGCATGACCTGGGGTGCAGCTATCAGGAACTGCTCGACGAACTGCGCTTCGAGCGGGCCAAGCAATGGCTGGCCACGGATGAATTGCCGATCTACCGCATCGCCGAGCAACTGGGGTTCAGCGAAACCGCCAGTTTCCGGCATGCCTTTGTGCGCTGGAGCGGCGTGGCGCCGAGCCAATTTCGCGCATGACGCCCCATTAATGGGCGAATTGCGGACACACAATTTGGCCCGATTTATCCCCTTTTGGCCGCTCCTGCCGTTCTCATAAAGCGCGTCGCCCGCAAGACTGCAGGCACCGATACCGCCTGCGGAGAACAACAACATGCTGACGATCTACTCGGACGATCACCACCTGCACCACGGCCGTTGTGAACTGATGGACGGGCAACTGATGCCCTGCTTTGAAATGCCCTCGCGCGCCGACCACGTACTGCAACGGGTCAAAGCGCGTGGGCTGGGCCCGGTCCTTGCGCCGCAGGACTTTGGCCTGGCGCCGCTTGAACGTGTGCACAGCCGCGACTACCTGGACTTCTTCCAAGGTGCCTGGCAACGCTGGAGCGCATTCGGCGAGGACGGCGACCTGATGCCCTACACCTGGCCCGCCCGCACCTTGCGCCGCGTGTTACCCACCAGCCTGCACGGCCAGCTCGGTTACTACAGCTTCGACGGCGGCGCACCGATTACCGCCGGTAC
>NZ_JAKNRV010000529.1:0-2651 GCF_023072625.1 Pseudomonas emilianonis | reverse complement strand
TGGCGCGCTCCGATCTGATGGTGATCACCGGCGGCGGTGGCGGCATCATGGCCGCCGCCCACGAAGGTGCCGGCCTGGAGCACAGCCTGGGCTTCAACATTACCTTGCCGTTCGAACAACATGCCAACCCGACCATCGATGGCACCGAGAACCTGCTGTCCTTCCACTTCTTCTTTACGCGCAAGCTGTTCTTCGTCAAGGAGGCCGATGCGCTGGTGTTATGCCCGGGTGGTTTCGGCACCCTGGATGAAGCGCTTGAAGTGCTGACGCTGATCCAGACCGGCAAGAGCCCACTGGTGCCGGTGGTGTTACTCGATGCACCAGGCGGCGGTTTCTGGCAAGGCGCCCTGGACTTTATCCGCAGCCAACTGGAAGCCAATCGCTATATCCTGCCCACTGACCTTAAGCTGGTGCGCCTGGTGTACAGCGCCGAAGCAGCGGTGGACGAGATCAACCAGTTCTACGCCAACTTCCACTCTACCCGCTGGCTGAAGCGTGAGTTTGTGATGCGCATGCATCATCCGCTCAGTGAGCGGGCGCTGGCTCAGGTGCAAAAAGAGTTCGCCAGCCTGCGGCTGAGCGGCGACTTCCAGCAGCTCGCCTATACCGGAGAAGAGCATGATGAGCCGCAGTTCAGTCATCTGACGCGACTGGTGTTCAACTTCAACGGCCGTGATCAGGGCCGGTTACGGGAATTGGTGGATTACATCAACTTGCCGGAGAACTGGGCTCAGGCTCAGGGCAAGACGCAACAACGGGTAGCGCCGGAGCCCGCGTGATTTTTGAGCAAAAAAAAGGCCCGCTATTTTCATAGCGGGCCTTTTGCTTTTTGCTCTGTTCAGTCGTCCATGTCCCGACCGCTGAAGAGGCGGCCGATCATTTCCATCGAAAACCCGCGATAACTCAGGAAGCGCCCTTGTTTCGCGCGCTCTCTGGCATCAATCGGAAGATGCCCAGAGAACTTGCGACGCCAGGTATCTTCCAGTTGCGACTGCCAACTGATACCGCACTCGCGCAGGGCGAGGTCGATGTCGGCGCGTTGCAGACCGCGCTGGCTCAGTTCTTCACGAATGCGCGCAGGACCATAGCCAGAGCGCGCTCGGTAGGACACAAAACTTTCGAGGTAACGGGCTTCCGACAGCAACCCTTCTTCCGTCAAGCGGTCGAGGGCACTGTCGATCATCTCGGCAGACGCACCGCGCTGACGCAGTTTACGCGTCAGTTCGACTCGACCATGCTCGCGGCGCGCGAGCAGGTCCATCGCAGTGCGCCGAACGGCGACGAGTGTATCTAGCACAACAGTCATCGTTTGGTTCAGACGTCAGTGTCGACTTCTTCCATTTCGTCAACCGGCGCGCGGTTGGCAGCAGCTTTCACGTCCGGCGCAGGAGTCAGCAGCTTGTCGCGGATCTGCTTCTCAAGCGTGGCGGCGATATCCGGGTTGTCCGCCAGGAACTTGGCCGAGTTGGCCTTGCCCTGACCGATCTTGCTGCCGTTGTAGGCATACCATGCACCGGATTTCTCGACGAAACCGTGCAGCACGCCCAGGTCAATCATCTCGCCGTTCAGGTAGATGCCTTTACCGTAGAGAATCTGGAACTCAGCCTGACGGAATGGCGGAGCCACTTTGTTCTTCACGACCTTGACGCGGGTTTCGCTACCAACAACCTCGTCACCTTCTTTCACCGCGCCGGTACGGCGGATGTCCAGACGGACCGAAGCATAGAACTTCAGCGCGTTACCACCCGTGGTGGTTTCCGGGCTGCCGAACATGACGCCGATTTTCATCCGGATCTGGTTGATGAAGATCACCAGGCAGTTGGCGTTCTTGATGTTACCGGTGATTTTACGCAGCGCCTGGGACATCAGACGGGCCTGCAGGCCCACGTGCATGTCACCCATTTCGCCTTCGATTTCAGCTTTCGGCACCAGGGCAGCCACGGAGTCGACCACGATCACGTCGATGGCGTTGGAGCGCACCAGCATGTCGGTGATTTCCAGGGCTTGCTCACCGGTGTCCGGCTGGGAAACCAGCAGGTCGTCAACATTGACGCCCAGCTTGCCAGCGTATTCAGGGTCCAGGGCGTGCTCGGCGTCGACGAACGCGCAGGTGGCGCCCATCTTTTGCGCCTGGGCAATCACCGACAGCGTCAGGGTGGTTTTACCAGAAGATTCAGGACCGTAGATTTCAACGATACGGCCTTTTGGCAGACCGCCAATGCCGAGCGCGATGTCCAGACCCAGAGAGCCAGTAGAAATAGCCGGGATCGCCTGACGGTCGTGATCGCCCATACGCATTACGGCACCCTTGCCGAATTGACGTTCGATCTGACCCAGGGCCGCAGCCAAGGCTTTCTTCTTGTTCTCGTCCATTAAAGTCCTCACGTAATCAATAAGGCCTGACGGCCAACACCTGTATAAGTAGACAGTATTGTTCCACAAAGATCGGAGATCGCCTACCCCTGATTTTCTATTTCTGCTGCAGCTCGTCGCAACAAGCCCTCTAGCGCGGCCTTTACCGTTTGTCGGCGGACCTCGTCGCGGTTGCCGGGGAAGTGCTGGCGCTCGGCCGTGACCTCGTCACCCACGCCGAAAGCCAGCCATACCGTGCCTACCGGCTTGTCCGGCGAGCCGCCATCGGGGCCGGCCAC
>NZ_JAKNRV010000528.1:0-2657 GCF_023072625.1 Pseudomonas emilianonis | reverse complement strand
GGCTTGGGCGTCGAGCAACTTGCCCAGGCCGCAGCCGTGGAAGGTGTACAGGTGACGCGGCAGGGCTTCGACGTGCTGCAACGGCACGGCCACCACGCACGAGTCGCCATAACCGGTGGTCACGCCGTAGATCACGCCTTCCTTGTCCAGCAGCGAGTCGAGGAACTGCGCGCCCTTGGCGATGCGCTGGCGATAGGCGGCATCGTCCTGCAAGTGCGTGGGCGCCTGACGGTTGGCCAGGGCCAATACGTCTTCAATGCGCAAAGCGCGTTCGCCGAACGTTACCGGCTCAAGATGCGTCGTCATCGGTCTTCCAGAAAGGGTAAAAGTTGAACCATTGTTGGGGCGCTTCCAGGCAGAACTGGCCCAGGCGTGCGGCGTAGCGCGCGGTCCACAGGGCTATGACCTGCTCGCGGGTGCTGCGTTTCCATTCGATCAGTTGGGTAAACGGTTCGATGGTCAGGCGATAGCGGCCCTGGTGCTTGAGGCACATCAGCAGGTTCACCGGGCATTTCAGCAGCCCGGCCAGCAGCCACGGGCCTTGGGGGAAGGCAGCATCGTGGCCGAGGAAGTCCACGCGCACCGTGCGCCCGCCGTGCAGCGGCACGCGGTCACCGGCAATCGCCAGCCATTCGCCGTCGTCCAGGCGCTGGCTGAGCAGCAGCATGGTGGCCGGGTCCAGCTCGCTGACCTGGATCAGGCGCAAATGGGTCGCGCCGGCTTCGCCCAGCAGGCGGTTGAAGCGTTCGGCGTGCTTGGTGTGGACCAGCACGTTCATGGTGACTTTTTCGCCAATCTCCGCGAGCGCGCGGCACACTTCGAGGTTGCCCAGGTGCGCACCCACCAGCATCTGCCCGCGTTCGCCACGCAATTGGCCGCGCAATTGCGCCGGGTCGTTGATTTCGATCTGCTCGATGCGCAGCTTGCCGTTCCACACGTCGAGCTTGTCCAGCAGTGCATCGGCAAACGCCATGAATTGGCCGAAGACTTTGCGCTGGGTCGGGCGCAGTTCATCGCGGCCGCTCCATTGCGCCAGGCGCTGCTGGTATTGCCAGGCGCTCTGGCGCGCGGTGCGGCCGAACAGGAAGAAATACAACACGATGCCGTACAGCAGCGGGCTCAACAGTCGGCGCCCGAGCAGCTTGGCGGCGACAGCGGTGAGCTTCATCAGCCAGAAACTGCCGCGCTCTTCGCGGTCGGCCCAGTGTTTGCCGCTGTCGCTCATGCCTGCCACCGTCGCCACAGGATCATCGGTGCGCGCACCAACATGCCGAAGAACAGCCGGGTGTGCATGGCCGAGATACGCACGTTGTCGCGGAACAGGCGGAAGTGCGACAGGCCGTCGGCGGGGTAATGCACCTTCGTCGGCAGCCAGCGCATCGGCTGGTTGCGCCAGGCCAGGCGCACCAGGATGTCCGAGTCGAAATCCATGTGGGTGCCGATGTAGGCCGAGTCCATCAGCGCCAAGGTCGGCACCAGCGGGTACACGCGAAAGCCGCACATCGAATCGCGAATCTGCAGCGACAGGGTGTTGATCCACACCCACACGTGGGTCAGGTAGCGTGCGTACAGGCGGCCCTTGGGCACGCTGTCGTCGTATTCGGGGTAGCCGCAGATCACGGCAGTGGGGTGTCGGCGTGAGGTGTCGATAAAGTTCTCGACTTCGCGCAGGTCATGTTGGCCGTCGGCGTCCACTTGCAGGGCATGGGTAAAGCCCAGGCGCGCTGCTTCGCGGAAACCCGCCATCACGGCGCTGCCCTTGCCTTGGTTGCTCGGCAGGGTGAGCAGGCTGACGTTGTCGAGGCTCGCCAATTGCGCCAGCACCGCCGCGCATGCGGAACTGCTGCCATCGTCCACCAGCAGGCACGGCAGGCCGCTGTCGAGCAGGCTGTGGACCACGGCCGGTACGGCGGCTTCATGGTTGTAGACCGGGATCAGGGCGCAGGGGTTATGCATGATGCACCTTCTCATGGTTACCGCTCACCTTGTGGCGAGGGAGCTTGCTCCCGCTGGAGTGCGAAGCGCTCTCAACCCAGGCTGCGCAATTAACCTGGATGATTTCGGTCGCCTGTATTGGGGCCGCTTCGCAGCCCAGCGGGAGCAAGCTCCCTCGCCACAAGAGCTCAATCATCTGTCGGCTCCAGTTGAATCCGGCCACTGGAGCAGGCCGCGACGCCGTTACGGTAGGCGAAATACAGCTTGCTGCGTTCCGGGTCGAAGCGCAGGTGCAGTTCGATCTGGTCGCCAGGGCGCACCAGTTGCTGGAACTTGAGCACTTCCATGCCGGCAAAGGTTGTCGGCAGGTCGAGCAGTTGCTGGCCGAAGTTGAACGCCCACTCTACCTGCACCACGCCCGGCAGCACTGGCGTCACCGGGAAGTGGCCGCTGAAGTAGGCCAGGTCCGGCGGGATGCTCAGTTGCAGGGTCCATTCGCCGTCGGCTTCGACTTGCTCCAGCACGTCGGGTGCTTTTGGCCGGGGCGCGAGCAGCAGCGCTTCAATGTCGGCCTGGGGCAGCTTGCCTTGGCTGTTCAGGGGCAAGTGCCGCAGTAGACGCCAGCGACGCGGCAGGGCCAGGGCTTCGCAGTGTTGGCTGAGGTGTTGGCGCAGGGTTTGGGTGACGGTACGCCGGCCCTGGTTGCGCAGGGCATGCTGCCC
>NZ_JAKNRV010000527.1:0-2664 GCF_023072625.1 Pseudomonas emilianonis | reverse complement strand
CTGCGGGCCGGCGACATCATTCTCACCGGCGCGCTGGGGCCGATGGTGGCGGTCGCCGCCGGTGATCGGTTCGAGGCCGAGATCGAGGGCATTGGCCGGGTTGGTGTGAACTTCTCGGTAGACAGTCGCGCCGAGTGATCGGCGACTTGCGTGCATATGAGGCAATAACAATGAATAAACTCAAAGTCGCCATCGTCGGCTCCGGCAACATCGGCACCGACCTGATGATCAAGATCCTGCGCAATGCCAAACACCTGGAAATGGCGGTGATGGTCGGTATCGATCCGGCCTCCGACGGCCTCGCCCGCGCCCAGCGCATGGGCGTGGCCACCACCCACGAAGGCGTTGAAGGCCTGACCCGCATGGACGTGTTCCAGCACATCGATTTCGTCTTCGATGCCACCTCGGCCGGCGCGCATGTGAAGAACGATGCGTTCCTGCGCTCGATCAAACCCGGCATCCGCCTGATCGACCTGACGCCCGCGGCCATCGGCCCGTACTGCGTGCCGGTGGTCAACCTGGAGCAGAACCTCGATCAGCTCAACGTCAACATGGTCACCTGCGGCGGCCAGGCGACTATCCCGATGGTCGCTGCGGTGTCGCGCGTGGCCAAGGTGCATTACGCCGAAATCGTCGCCTCGATCGCCAGTAAATCCGCCGGCCCGGGTACCCGCGCCAACATTGACGAATTCACCGAAACCACCTCCAAGGCCATCGAAGTGATCGGCGGCGCGGCCAAGGGCAAGGCGATCATCGTGATGAACCCGGCCGAGCCGCCACTGATCATGCGCGACACGGTGTTTGTGCTGTCCGAAGCGGCGGATCAGGCGTTGGTCGAAGCCTCCATCGTCGAGATGGCCGCCGCCGTGCAGGCCTATGTGCCGGGCTATCGCCTCAAGCAAAGCGTGCAGTTCGACGTGATCCCGGCAGACGCGCCGTTGAACATTCCCGGCCTTGGCAAATTCTCCGGCCTGAAAACCTCGGTGTTCCTCGAAGTAGAAGGCGCCGCCCATTACCTGCCGGCCTATGCCGGTAACCTCGACATCATGACCTCCGCTGCCTTGGCTACCGCCGAGCGCATGGCGCAGTCGATGCAACAGGCCTGAGGAGAGCGACATGAACGGTAAGAAAATCTACATCTCCGACGTGACCCTGCGCGACGGCAGCCATGCGGTGCGTCATCAGTATTCGCTGCAAAACGTGCAGGACATCGCCCGTGCGCTGGACAAGGCCAAGGTCGACTCGATCGAAGTCGCCCACGGCGACGGCCTGCAAGGTTCGAGCTTCAACTATGGCTTCGCGGCGCACACCGATCTGGAATGGATCGAAGCCGCCGCCGACGTGATCAGCCACGCCAAGATCACCACGCTGTTGCTGCCCGGCATCGGCACCGTGCATGACCTCAAGGCGGCCTACAACGCCGGTGCCCGGGTGGTGCGCATCGCCACCCATTGCACCGAGGCCGACGTGTCGAAACAGCACATCGAATACGCGCGCGAACTGGGCATGGACACCGTCGGCTTCCTGATGATGAGCCACATGATCCCCGCCGAGCAGCTCGCCGCCCAAGCCAAGCTGATGGAAAGCTACGGCGCGACCTGCGTGTACATGGCCGACTCCGGTGGCGCGATGAACATGCAGGACATCCGTGATCGCTTCCGTGCGTTCAAGGCCGTGCTCAAACCGGACACCGAAACCGGCATGCACGCCCACCACAACCTCTCGCTCGGCGTGGCCAACTCGATCACTGCCGTCGAGGAAGGCTGCGACCGCATCGACGCCAGCCTTGCCGGCATGGGCGCCGGGGCCGGCAACGCGCCGCTGGAAGTGTTCATCGCCGCCGCCGAACGCCTGGGCTGGAACCACGGCACCGACCTCTACACCTTGATGGACGCAGCGGACGACATCGTGCGGCCGTTGCAGGATCGGCCGGTGCGGGTCGACCGCGAGTCGCTGGCGCTGGGGTATGCCGGGGTCTATTCGAGCTTCCTGCGCCATGCCGAAATCGCCGCAGCCAAGTACGGTTTGAAGACCGTGGACATCCTCGTCGAGCTGGGCAAACGGCGCATGGTCGGCGGCCAGGAAGACATGATCGTCGACGTCGCGCTGGACCTGCTCAAACGCTGAACCGTGCATCCCCCCGTCCGGTCGCCCACGCAGCGGCCGGACGGTTTTGCTGTGCCCATTACAACAATAAAACGGGTATTTCCCATGACATCGCTAAACGTGCTGACACCGTTGTACATGGCGCGGACCATCGGTCTGTGCTTCCTCGTCGCCCTGATGGAAGGCCTCGACCTGCAAGCCTCGGGCATCGCCGCCCAAGGCATGGCGGCCGCGTTCCAACTGGACAAACTACACATGGGCTGGGTCTTCAGCGCCGGCATTTTCGGCCTGCTGCCCGGAGCGTTTCTCGGCGGTTTGCTGGCTGATCGCATCGGCCGCAAACGGGTGTTGATGGCCTCGGTTGCGCTATTCGGATTGTTCTCGCTGGTCACGACCATGGCCTGGGACTTCAACAGCCTGCTGGTTGCGCGCTGCCTCACGGGCGTCGGCCTGGGCGCGGCACTGCCTAACCTGATCGCGCTGACCAGTGAAGTGGCTGGCCCCCGCCTACGTGGCAGCGCCGTGAGCCTGATGTATTGCGGCGTGAAACGCTCCGGG
>NZ_JAKNRV010000526.1:0-2672 GCF_023072625.1 Pseudomonas emilianonis | reverse complement strand
GCCGGTGGCGCGGTCGCGGCTGCGATCCAGGCGATAGAACGGCTCGAAGATGCGTTCGCGCTGGTCCAGCGGAATGCCGATGCCATCATCGTCCACGCAGATTTCACAGCCCTTGGGGCAGACCTTGACCCCCACCTGGATGCGTTTGTCACAGTAGCGCGTGGCGTTGCGCAGCAGGTTTTGCAGGGCGCGGGCGGTCAGGCGCGGGTCGAGGCTGAAGCGTTCGACGCTGCAGTCGAGCACCACGTCGATGACAATCTCGGGGTTCTCCAGCTCGTCATCGACGCTGCCCAGCACGCTGTCGATAAACTCATCAAGCACCACCTCGACCCGCTCCGGCAGTTGCGAAGGGTTTTGCAGACGGCTGTAGGAGAGCAATTCCAGCACCAGCTCATCCAGCTCACGGATATGCGCCACCAGGCTTTGCAGGCGCTCACGGCTGGCCTGGGGCAGGTCTTCGGACAGCGCCAGGGCCAGGCCGAAATCCAGGCGCGTCAGCGGGGTGCGCAGTTCGTGGGAGACTGCGTTGAGCAAGTCACGCTGCTGGTTCAATAGGTGTTCGATGTCGTCGGCCATGGTGTCGAACACCGTCGCCAGGCTGCCGATGTTGGAACTCGGCGGAATGCGCGTGCGTTCGCCAAAGTTACCCTTGCCCAACTGCGTGGCGGTGCTTTTCAGGCGTTCCAGGTCACGCCAGTGCGGGCGCAGCCATACCAGCAGGCAGGCCAGCAGCGCAGCGCCGATCAGTACGTTCATCGACCAGTACAGCAGGTTCATGTCCAACGGGTCCGGCGGGATGGTCAGCTTGACCGCAAACTGCGGGTTGATCGGCGAGCTGACCTCGGCCATCCAGCCCCATTCGCCCAGGCGGATCACCGGCTTGCCTTGCCCCAGCAGTTGCTCTTCTTCAGGGGTGTAACGGGCGTCCTGGCGCAGCAGCAGTTCGACCTTGAGCGGTGCGAAGTCCCGGCCCAGTTGCGCGGTGATCTGCGACCAATGCTCCACCGGCGCCCGCTGGTATTGCCTGACGATGAGTGTTCGCAGGCCGCGGGACTGTTCGACGTTGTAGTCCATGTAACGGTGCTCGAACACCTGGATCACCAGCGTGGGAATCAAGTAGATCGCCGCACTGTAGGTGACGATCGTGATCAGATAGAGACGCAGCAGCACACGAAACATGCTTCAGCATTCCCACTCGGATCGGCTGAACAAATAACCTTTGCCCCACACCGTCTTGATCTTGCGCGCCTCGCCGGCGTGGTCGTCGAACTTGCGGCGCAACTTGGAGATAGCCACATCCACCGAACGGTCGGTGCCGTTGAACTCGATCCCGCGCAGGCGTTGCAGGATCTGGTCACGACTGAGCACCTCACCGGCATGCCGCGCCAGCACCACCAGCAGGTTGTATTCACCGCTGGACAACTCCACCGCCTGCTCGCGCCAGGTCACGGTGCGTTCCGACAGGTCGATGCACAGGTTGCCGATGACGATCTGGTCGTTGACCACCTGGGGTTCGGACAAGCTGCTGCGGCGCAACAGCGTGCGCACCCGGGCCAGCAGCACGCGGGGCTCGCAGGGTTTGGTGACGTAATCGTTCGCCCCCCCATCCAGCGCTTCGACCTTCTGCACCTCGCTGGCGCGCACCGACAGCACCAGCACCGGCACCGTCGACCACTCACGAAACTCGCGCAGCACCTGCTGGCCGTCCATGTCCGGCAGGCCGAGGTCGAGTACCAGCAGATCCGGCTTGCTCAAGGCGGCCTGGGCCAGGCCTTCGTTGCCGCTGCCGGCCTCGATCACTTTGTAGCCCTGGGAGGCCAGGCTGATGCGCAGGAATTTGCGGATCTGCGGTTCGTCGTCAATGACCAAAATCGTCGCGGTCTGGCTCATGGTGTCCAATCAAAATCCATAAAAAAAAGAGAGTAGCTCACGCCTCGCGTTCCAGGCCAGGCTGTGTCGGCAACGGCAGGAACAGCGTGATGCAGGTGCCCCGCCCATCAATGCCATCGGCAACGCTGATATGCCCGCCATGGGCGCCGACCATGCCCTGGCAGATCGCCAAGCCAAGGCCCGTGCCCTGCCCGCCGCGGTCACCACGGGCAGCGGTGTAGAACATATCGAAAATCTTCGCGCGCTCGTCTTCAGGAATTCCCGGCCCCTCATCGGCCACGGCGAAGAACAATTGGTTATCCAGCACCCCGGCGCTCACTTGCAAATGGCCTTGGGCCGGCGAGAATCGGGCGGCGTTTTCCAGCACGTTGACCAGCGCCTGCTCGATCAACGCGGCATGCACATACAGCAACGGCAATTCAGGCGGTACATCGATGCTCACTTGCAGCGGCGCCAGCACCGCACGTAGGCGGCCGAGGGCGCTGCCGACGATATCACCGGGCGAGACCCAGTCCCGCGCCAGCTTCAACGCGCCGTGGCCCAGGCGGGTCATGTCCAACAGGTTCTGGATATAGCGATCGAGGCGCTCGGCTTCGTCGCGGGTGCCTTCGAGCAATTCGCGGCGATCCTCCAGCGGGATGGCTTCGCCGAGCGCCAGCAGGCTGTCGATACTGCCGCGCATGGACGTCATGTCATCGAACCTCTTCAGCACACAGCGCTACCGATCGGCCGGTCCAGCGCCCGCTGTCGCGATGAGCAATGACCAGTGCATCGCCCACACC
>NZ_JAKNRV010000525.1:0-2687 GCF_023072625.1 Pseudomonas emilianonis | reverse complement strand
CGACGCTGTGGAATGCCCTGAATGCGCGGGTGTTTTTTGGCCAGCGGGTCGCGCGCAATGTGTTGATGGGCGGCGGGCTTGGTTTGTTGGGGTTGGGCCTGTTGTTCTGGCCGGAGCTGGCGGGGCAGGGTGTGACACTGCTCGACGCGAACGGGCACGACATCACCCCGGCCATTCGCGGCTATCAGCATTTTCGCGAGACATCCTGAGCCAGTGTTCTGGCTTGCATAGAACCGAGACGAAGGCCAATCGAACCGATTGATCTTTATCAGTGATAATTCAGCTTAAGCGTCTGTAGGAACGTGCTGTTACAATGCGTGCCTCTGTGAAATCTGAAATCAGGAGCACACGGTGCCCGTCGTTTTCGTCGCTGCTTCCAAGCTGCCTACCCCTTTTGCCTCGTTCACCATGCATGGCTTCCTCGAAGGCGCCAACGGGCGCGAGCACGTTGTGCTCACCCTGGGCGATATCGCCGATGGCGCGCCGGTGCTTGGTCGCATTCACTCCGAGTGCCTGACCGGTGACGCGCTGTTCAGCCAGCGTTGCGACTGCGGTTCGCAACTGGAAGCCGCGATGCGCGCCATTGCCCATGAAGGCCGTGGCGTCTTGCTGTACTTGCGCCAGGAAGGTCGTGGCATTGGCCTGCTGAACAAAATCCGCGCCTACGAGTTGCAGGATGGCGGCGCCGACACCGTTGAAGCCAACGAGCGCCTGGGCTTTGCCGCTGACCAGCGTGACTACGGCATCTGCCTGCCGATGCTGGAGCACCTGGGCGTGAAATCCCTGCGCCTGATGACCAACAACCCGCGCAAGGTCAAAGCCTTGACCGAGATGGGCATCACCGTCGCCGAGCGCGTGCCGCTGCACACCGGGCACAACCCGCACAACAAGCTCTACCTGGCGACCAAAGCCAGCAAGCTCGACCACATGATGGGCAACGAGCATCAGGGCGAGGTCGACCGCGCGTGACCCGAGGCCAGGTGAAACGGCGATTGACCTTCAATTGGTGGCAATACCTGGCGCTCGCGTTGCTGCCTTTGTTCGTGATCAACCTGTTGTTCGGTCGGGCCGAGCCGCTGTTGCCGGTGCTGGCCATGCCGTTCTTCATTGCCGGCGTGGCCTCGATGTTTCTCAGTCTGCGGTATTTCCATGGCTATAAACATGCGTTGATCGCCACGTCCAAAGCCCTCGATACCGCCGAGGAGCCGGCAGCCTGGCTCACCCTTGCCGCCCGTCGCCGCATGGCCTTGCTGATTGCAGCCGTGCCGGCCTGGATTGGCGCGCTGGCAGTGTTTGTCGGCCTGGAAGCGGTGCCGTTGTTTCTGCTCGTGCTGTCGACCCTGGTGTTGTTTTACCTCTACCGCATCCCGCGTCAGTTGGGATGAGGCTTCGCTGGCTGGCGGTCCTGCTGCTGGCCTGCTGCTGTTCAAGCCCACGCCGCCCGCTGCGCACGATACGTTGCCCGTGACGCTCAGCCGCCGTGCAGGGGCGATGTGGTTATCGCTGTTTGTGCTGGTGCTGGCCGGCCTGCCGATCCTGGCCCAATTGATCCCCAGCCAGAGCCTGGCGATGACCGACGCCTTCTACCGCAGCGGCTCGCTGGTATTCGGCGGCGGCCACGTGGTTCTGCCGCTGCTGCAGGCCGAAGTCGTACCCAGCGGATGGGTGAGCAACGACGTATTCCTCGCCGGCTACGGCGCCGCCCAAGCTATGCCCGGCCCTCTGTTCACTTTCGCCGCCTTCCTCGGCGCCTCGATGACACAGCCCCCGAACGGCTGGCTCGGCGGCACGCTCTGCCTGCTGGCGATCTTCGCCCCGTCGTTTTTGCTGGTGATGGGCGCGCTGCCCTTCTGGGAAAGCCTGCGGAACAGCCCGCGCACCCAGGCCGCCCTCGCGGGCGTGAACGCCGCAGTAGTTGGCCTGTTGCTGGCGGCGCTGTACCAGCCGGTGTGGACCAGTGCGATCTTTAGCGCACGGGACTTCGGCCTGGCCCTGATCGGCCTGGTGGCGCTGATGGTATGGAAGCTGCCACCGTGGCTGGTGGTTGTAGGAAGTGGCGCGGCGGGATGGTTATTAAGTCTTATCGTGTAACCCGCGCGGCCACCGCGCATTGCCGCTTGACCCAGTCCGAAGACCTCTGCGGCTAGCGACTAACCCTTCAACTCACTCGCGCGATTACTCGCCGCGTCGTCGTAAGCCACATACAACGACTCGGCGATTTGGCTTTTGATGGCCTTGCTGGACTCGAGCCCCAGGACAAAACCTTCAGCTTTGCCGCCGGCGCGGTTGAGTTCTTCGTGGGTGGAGGCGCCGGTGATGGCGTCGAGAAGCTTGGAGGCGTGAGGGCCTACGCCTTTGGGAAGGGAAATTTGGTCGATGGTCATTGCGGTACCTTTATGAAAAATGGACGGTAGCGCGTGGACCACTCCCGGGCTGGCATGGTAGACCTGTTTGGAAAGAAAGGGGCTGCTTTCGGCCCAAAACCGGGCATCGAGTGTCGACAGATTCAAGCTGGCGCACACCTAACGGGGACTCCCTACCAGTTTGAGAATATTTTCCCGCAGACAAACAAAACCCCTGTCTGCGTGAGCAAACAGGGGTTCTGGAATTTAATCTTGACGATGACCTACTCTCACATGGGGAAACCCCACACTACCATCGGCGATGCATCGTTTCACTACTGAGTT
>NZ_JAKNRV010000524.1:0-2693 GCF_023072625.1 Pseudomonas emilianonis | reverse complement strand
TTTGCCCCCTCCGCCTCCACCGCCTTGGCCCTGAGCGCTCGAAGCTCCGGGGCCATGTGCTGGATGACCGCCTCAGCAACCCGGTTGCCGTATGCCTTCGGGTTCACGCGGTCGCCCATGGATGGCTCTGGAACGTCCACGTTGGGCGTTCTGTCCTGCGCCTGCCCGACCCTGCCGTAATACTCGCGAATCGTCGTGTGCGTGGCCCTGGAGCCTTCCATTCCTCTTTTCAGACCATGCTTGCGCCCGACTTCGTGGGCAAAATCGGTCTGCATGGCACTGAGCTTCGCCTTGCCGCCCAGGAACGCTTTGGCGTTGAGTTTGCCCTGGTCATCGAGCGGCACAACGTAGGCGACCAGGTGCGGGCTCGTTTCGTCCCGGTGGATGGCGGTAGCGACCACGTTTTCCGGGCCGTGCCGGGCTTTCAGCCACTCCACAGCATCCGCAAAGTAGGCCGAACCATCATCACCTTGGGCGAAGTGCTCAGGACTGGCGCCGATGAAGTATTCGACACACAGCACTGCATCCGATCGCCGCTTCTCTGGTAGCCGTGCTTCCAGAGCCGCTTTGATCGACTCGGGGCTGTCGCCATCTCCGAACTCGTTCAACTCGGCGCGCTGGGGGTCCGCATTGGGGGTGTCTCGCGTCCTGAAGGTGTGCGAGAGCGACCCGCCAATGGCCCCCATCGACTTGAGTTTTTTCGCGCGAAGAATGGCGTAGCTCATGGCTGCCTCGGTCCTGAATGTGGCCGCGATTTTGGCAGCGAATGAGCGAGAGCGAAAGAGCAAGGTGTACTTACTACACCTTGTTCCAAGGTTACTCGCCCCTACGGGGGTAAAATCAAGGGCACGCCCCCGCGCCCTGTTCGCCCGCAAGCGGAGCGCGCAGGCCGAAGGCGCGGCGTGAAGGAGCGAAGCAGCCGCACGCTGGTCCTCCCCCCTTGCGCGGATTTGGACGGCGCACAGCGACTGGAAGGCCGCAGTTCTTGGATCCAATAGTAAGCGTGCTCTTTTAGAGATATTCATATGGTTAGTTTAATTTAAAGAAGCACCCAATCGAGGGACTAGGTGTGCAGCCCTCCGTCCTAACGCGCTTCGCTTGTTGGGCGTCCCCCAGCGCATCGCCCGCTTCGCGGTCACTGCACTGGGAGCCACCTTGATCTAGGGAACAGCCTGATTCTTTGAATCTGGGTATCAACATCAAAGGCAACACAAAAGCAGGATCAAACGCCGCAGTAAGAGTTAAGAAGGCGCATGGCTACAGCCCGCAGAATACGGGGGGGGTTTTTTCAGAACAGGTAGGAGGGTCTATCAGAACTAGTGGGACACTCAATCAAAAAAAGGCAAATTTTGATAGAGCAAGCATCATTAATTGTGTATGTTTTGAATATACCGTTTCAATTGCTGAGCTAGGGTCTATCAAATATGAGTGTAAAATTGAGGTTGGTACGCCATGAAACCAATCCTTTTCTTGAAGGGATGGTGGTACCTGTTAAAGGCCAGAAGGTCCAACTCTCTCGCATAGGCAAAGACGATAATGTCTTGGTCAACCATGCGACAGGAGAGGTGCAGGGCACTCACGTAACCACGTACAGAACCGTCGACTCTGACCAGTTCGTAAAGCTCTTTTCTCAAAATATAGCGCTCACTTTCAGCCTGAAAGCCGCAGGAATAAAAGCGTTCAACGTGCTCATCTGGATATTGCAGAGCAAGGCGATAGACCGGGATTTGATCCCGCTTGATAAATTTGCTCTTGAAGAATTTGTCACTACTCACGCCAACAGAAGCCCATCTATCAAGCTCTCCCTGCCTACGTTCGGACGAGGCCTTGTAGAGCTTGAGAGCGCACAGATAATCGCGAAACACATTCGCCCCGGGTTTTATTACATCAACCCTAATTTCTGTTTCAACGGTGACCGGATTGCGTTCACCACAGTGATTCAGCGCAAAAGTGAGGCTCAACTTGTGAGGGGGGAAGCATGAGTGACCCGAAATGGGCCGCCTACGATGTGGCTCGCAGCCGCCTGCTGATACAAATCTGCGACGTAAATAACGCGCTGCACCTGGAGGAAGCCAAAGCCACCCCGGACACCGCTAAAATCGTCGCCCTGGAGAACGAGCTGGACGCCCTGAACGATCAGTCCGACATGCTCAGTGCGGACGACATCGAGCTGACCAGCAAGATCGCCTCCGGGCCTTGCCCCTAGCGGTCTATGTCCTTATCTGGCGCTCTGGATCGCTCCGGCGCTGCCGGCTGAATTGGGCGCTCTACCGCCGCCTCCTGAGCCTTCTGCAGCGCTTCCGTGGCCCGCGTTTCTTGAATTCGGTCGCTCATCTTCTGAACCATCCCCGCCAATACCACACGATCACTCGCGTTCAGCGGCCCGAGCGCCTTCAAAATCGGCTCCAGCCGCTTGCTCTGATCCGCCAGCTGTTCCCGTGCGTTTGCGGCCTCAGCCCGGGCTTGTGCGACTTTGCGCTCTGCAACAGCTTCGGCATCTGCAATCACGCGCTCTGCCTTGGTTCTGGCCTCCAATGCCTCGGATCGGGCGCCCTTGGCCTCACGCTTTGCCCCCTCCGCCTCCACCGCCTTGGCCCTGAGCGCTCGAAGCTCCGGGGCCATGTGCTGGATGACCGCCTCAGCAACCCGGTTGCCGTATGCCTTCGGGTTCACGCGGTCGCCCATGGATGGCT
>NZ_JAKNRV010000523.1:0-2741 GCF_023072625.1 Pseudomonas emilianonis | reverse complement strand
GTCGTGATCGATCACGCCGCTGGATATTTCTTCGGACGATGGCGATATTTCTGTCAGCACCTTTTCAACATCGATGATCTCGACCAAACGATCGTCCGTGCGGGTGACGGCCGTCAGGTAATTGTTCGGCGCCAACAGGCCGCCGGACGGGGTGACGATGCCGTGGCGATCGTGGTCCGGGTCGCAGGCGAAGGCCACGTCAAAACGCTCCTTGAGGCCGATCAACCCTTGCATCGCGTAGCTGGACGATGGGTCCATGCGAATCTGACCATCCCAGTCGACGCTCATGAAACGGAAAGTAGGATCGACTTCGGTGTTGACCACGTCCAGGTTCAAACGATAGTGCTCGGCAATTGCCGACCAGTAGCGCACCCCTGCTCCGCCCAGCGGATCGACGCCCAGGCGCAGGTCGGCGCTGCGAATCGCGTCCATGTCGATCACATTGACCAGGTCGGCCACGTAGCTGTTGAGGTAATCATGGCGATGCGTGGTATCGGCCTTGAGCGCCTGGGCGTGGGTGATGCGCTTAACCCCGGCCAGTCGGTTGGCCAGCAGTTCGTTGGCCTTGGCCTCGATCCACTTGGTGACGTGGGTATCGGCCGGGCCGCCGTTGGGCGGGTTGTACTTGTAGCCACCGCTTTGTGGCGGGTTGTGCGACGGCGTGATGACAATGCCGTCGGCCAGGCCGCTGGTGCGACCGCGGTTATAGCAGATGATGGCGTGGGAAATGGCCGGGGTTGGCGTGTATTCATCGCCCTCGGCGAGCATCACATGCACACCATTGGCCGCCAGCACTTCCAGCGCGCTGGCCCCTGCGGGCGTCGACAACGCATGGGTGTCGAGGCCGACAAACAACGGCCCGTCGATACCTTGGGCTTCGCGGTACAGGCAAATGGCCTGGCTGATTGCAAGCACATGCCATTCGTTGAAGCTCAGTTCGAACGAGCTGCCACGGTGCCCGGAAGTCCCAAAGGCGACGCGCTGGGTGGAGATTGCTGCATCAGGCTGGCCGGTGTAATAGGCCGTGACCAGTCGCGGGATATCTACCAGCAACTGGGCTGGCGCCGGTTTGCCCGCAAAAGGACTGATTGTCATGCATAAACCTCGGAAAGAAGGATTCGGAAAAAATGACAGTTTACTGAGAGTTGGACTACCGCGCGATGTTATCGATCCCACGCCAACAAGAGATTTTTAACACGCTAGGCGGTCTGCGCCTGCAGCAAGGCTTGCGCCAGCGCATCCAATGCCGCGTCCAGGTTCGGGTGCCCGTTGAACGCGTGGCTCAACCGTAGCTGCTGATGATGCAGGCCACTGAGGCTGAATAACTCCCCTGGAGCAATCACCACCTGCTGCGCCAGCATGCGCTGGAACACCTGGCGCATGTCCACCGGTGCCGACGAGTGCAGCCAGAAACTCGCCCCGGCCAGCGGCATACGGTAAGTCACCCGCCCTGCCAGGCGCTGATCCAGGCGCTGGCTCACGGCTTCGGCCTGCTCGCGCAGGCGCTGGCGCAGCGTCTGCAGGTGCTGATCCAGCCGCCCGCTTTGATACAGGTGGGCAATCGCACGCTGGCGGATCGACGACAGTCGAAATGAACGCAGCAGAAACTGGCGCTGCAGTTCACTGCTCAGGTGGCGTGACAGCACATAACCGAACGGCGCTTCCGGACCGAGTACTTTTTCGAACGACGAGAACACGATCAGCCGTTCCGGGCTGACCAGGTTGCGCAGCGCCGTATGGTTCTGCGCAAAGCCCAACTCGCCAAAGGTGTCATTCTCCAGCAGCCAGCAGCCATATTCTTCCAGCAACTGTGCCACCCGCAGGCGCTCATGGTTGAGCATGGCGCTGCCCGAAGGCATGCCTACCAGCGATGACAGCAACACCAGGTGGACGGATTCATGGCGCAGCAGGTGCTCGAACCTCGCCAAATCCAGGCGGCCGTCGCCCTGCCAGGGCAACTCAATGACGCGCACGCCGACAGCCTGCAACAGGCGCAGTATTAACCAGTCGCAGGGAGACTCGACCATCACCGTGGCGCCCCGGAGCCCCAGCACATCAATGAGAATTTCCAATACGCCGCGCAGATCAGCACCGATATAGACGTCATCGGCCTGCCAGCAGCGGGTCGGCGATGAGGTGTAACGCGCCGCCAACGCCGTGCGCAGCTCCCACACGCCGCAAGGCTGCGACCAGGGTTGCAACTGACGTGGGTGTCGGCGTACCAGTTGGCGTTCGAGCATCAGCAATGCGCCGTCCAGCGCACCCAGCAGCGCCGGTTCATCACCGCTGAGTACAACCATTCCGGGCCGCCGCGCCGCCGTGTACAAGCGTTCCAGCAGATCGGCACCCGCCGCCATCTGCGGATTGGCGGCCACAGGCCAGGCGAAATAGCCCGATTTGGCTACCGAATACACCCGTCCTTCCTTTTCCAGCAGCGAGTACGCGTATTGAATCGTCGAGATCGACACGTTCAAGCGCGTCGATAACTGGCGCAAAGAGGGCAGTTTGACGGGCATGTCCAGGCTGACTTCGTTGATCAGGTTGATCATGTAGCGGTACACCGCCTGATAGGCGAAATCCGCCTGCCGTTCACCTCGCAGGTTCATGGCTGCCCACCTGGACACACATCCTGGCGCACCCGACTAGCGCCCGAACAACTGAAACGCACGCGCCTCGGCGTTGGTCAGCAGGCGTGCGGCTCGGCGCTTGCGCGCGTCGGCGCCACGCTCAACCTCCAGCGG
>NZ_JAKNRV010000522.1:0-2744 GCF_023072625.1 Pseudomonas emilianonis | reverse complement strand
TCTCGCGGAGTAACTTGTGATGCTGATAATCTTGTTGACTATCAGTCTGACTCCACAAGCACCCACACGAATTGCTTGATTCAGTTGTTAAAGAGCGGTTGGTTAAGATCTTTCGTCTCAACCGAGGAGCGCACTCTACAGCACACTTCCCGAAGTAGCAACCTTAAAAGTTTTTAATTTCACCAAGGAAATCAACCACTTAAGCCAAACCAGCAGTGAACTGCTCGTTAGCGGGAGGCAAATAATACAGGATTAAATTACCCGGTCAACCCCCGCCTGAAAATTCTTTTCCTTGCCCAGGAGCCTGGGCTGCCACTCTGCAAACTTCCAAGGTCGCAGAGCAGGTTATTGAAAGGATGACGCCGACAACGCCAACTTCAACAGGTCCTTGCGCTGCAATGAGGGCTCGATCACCGCGATTCCTTCCTGCCACTCGATGGACAGTAGATGGCTCAGCTTCTGCTGGCTGGCCGCCGCCTCCGCCAACCAGTAACCCTTGCTCTCCCGGATGCTGATCGCGTTCAACATCCAATCGTCCCCCTGCCCCGCCAGCCAGCGCGCAATCGCCGGCCGATGGCGCCGTATGAGCGCCCCGGCGTCCCACACCGTCATCTGCGCGAACAGGTGTGGCAGTTGGTCAGTGACGGTCATCCGTTTCAGGTCAGCCGCCAGGGCTGCGATCAGGTCGGACTCGATCGCAGCCTGGCATTCGGCGAAATACTGCTCGGGCCAATTCGCAGCCAGCCGTACGCACCGTGCGAGGCATTCATAGGCGCGCCGGTCCTGCGACGTGGTCAGTTGCCCGGTGAAATAGAGGGTGTTATCCAGGATTGCCGTAGCCAGCAAGGCAGCACTGTGCTGGCTGATCATCGGCAACAGGCCTGCCGCTTCCCAGCGCAGAAAAACCAGGGTCGCCGCCGCGCCTATGGGGCGAATGTCGGCGGCAGTACCGAGGATCTGCGTCCAGTAGGTTTCAAAACCCGGATGGTGATCGATCACCTCGACCACTTGCTCGAGCACCACCAGCGGGTCGAAGTGATGAGGGTCGCAGACATCCACCAGGACAAATTCATCGCCAGGACCGGGCAAGTAGCTGTCCAGGGTGGAGGGCCAGTCGAGTACGGTGCTGGGGATGCTGAAATTGAGCGGTGCGCTGCTGACTGCACGAGCATTGATACCTTGACGGTTCAACAGTTCGGCGTAGGCGATACAGCAGGCGTAGGCATCGATATCCAGATAGGCGGAGCCGGAGGTCACGACCCGCATAATGTGCGACATTGTTTTCCTTAAATTCCATTGTCCAGAATAAAAACCGCGCATGAGTGTCCGACGCACTCATGAATAAAATATGACACCCGGGCCCCTATGCCGTTATAGCCAAGCGACAGCGCCCGCCTCGAACGCCGCCCGGTTGCAGTGGCGCACTGTTTCAAGCTGATATCATTCCAGCATTCACCTGCTGAGTAGCAATCATGAACCGTCGTAAAAAGATCAATCAGCTATTAAAGGCCAACGCAAAGAAGGCCAGCGCCAAATTGGCACCTAAAAGCAAAGATAAATACGTCAGTAAAGCGGACCGCTTGAAACTGGCGGAGGGGTCCGATCAGGACGCCAGCAGTTCCCCAGACAACGAAACTTGATTCAAGGCACTCTATAGCGGCGTAGCAGTCTGTTCCTCGCCCCTACTCGCCCAGCGGAGTTCCCATGATCACTGTCCACCACCTCAACAACTCGCGCTCGCAGCGCATTCTATGGCTGCTCGAAGAGCTCGGCCTGCCTTACGAGATCAAGCGTTACCAGCGCGACCCGAAGACCAACCTCGCGCCGCCGGAACTCAAGGCGGTTCATCCGCTGGGCAAGTCCCCGGTAATTGAAGACGGCTCGCGCGTGGTGATCGAGTCCGCCGCGATCATCGATTACCTGATCCGTCGCCACGGTGCGGGCCGCCTGCAACCGGACCCAAGCACCGCCGCCTTTGATGAGTACGTGCAATGGCTGCACTTCGCCGAAGGCTCGGCGATGCTGCCGTTGATGCTCAACCTGTACGTCGGGTTCCTGGGTGACGCCGGCGCGCCGTTGCATCCGCGAATCGAGTCCGAGGTGGCCAATTACCTGGGTTATCTCAACGATGCGCTGGCGCACACGCCGTATCTGGTGGGTGACGAATTAAGTGGCGCGGATATTCAGATGAGTTTTATCGGCGAAATCGCCAACGCGCAGGGCAAGTTGCAGGCGTATCCGAACCTGGCGGCGTGGGTGCAGCGGTTCCAGGCGCGACCGGCGTATCGCAAGGCGCTGGAACAGGGTGGGGAGTATGCGTTTGCGAAGTGACGGGCGATGAGGCCTTTCAGCGAGTGCTTGAACCGGCGCCCTGCAGGCGCTGCCAAGCGTTAGCGAGGCTGCGATGCGGACGCTGAGGTTTATAGCAGGTACACCGAGGTGATCCTGTCGCAGCCTCGCTGAAGCTCGACAGCTCCCACATTTGAACCGGTTTACACCCGGCAGCCCTCTCAGCTCAGGCGGAAACGTGCGGTGTTGTCGCTCAACGCCCGGCTCCCCTTGCTCAGCGTATCCGCAGCACGGTTCACCGCCCGCGCGCCATCGAGCAAGCGCCCCGCCGCCTGGTCCACCTGCTGGATATTGCCGCTCACTTCATCCGCCGTCGCTGCCTGCTCTTCCACCGCCGCCGCGATTTGCGCCAGGGTGTCGGTGACGTTCTGCACCGCCCCGGCGATCTCGCCCAG
>NZ_JAKNRV010000521.1:0-2756 GCF_023072625.1 Pseudomonas emilianonis | reverse complement strand
CGATGCGGGCGGCAACCTGCTGTTTGCCGCCGGCACCTTGCTCGACCGGGCGCAAACGCTGGTGGCCGGTACGCAGTTGGAGGCAGGTACCCTGCTGACCCAGGGCACCCGCCTGGCGGCGATGACCTGGCCAAAAGGCGTACCGCTTCCGTCGGTGGCAGCGTCGAACCTGAGTAACAACGTCGTCATGCTCAATGGCAGCAAGGCGCTGCCACGGGGTGCATTGATCCCCGCCGGTACCGACGTGAAGTTGCCCGACGGGGTTGGCTCGGTGCAACTGCGCCCGGAAGTCGCCGGACGTCAGGGCAAGTTGTGGGCGATTGCACCGATGTTGGCCGAGGGCACGCAATCCTGGTCGCTGCGCCTGGTCGCTGGCGCCGATACCGAGGCGGCCGACAGCCGCATCCTGCAAAGCCATCCGCGCAGTGGCGACCTGCGCCTGGCTGACGCTCACTACGGCATGTTTGCCAAGGAATTGCCCGCCACCGGCGTGCAGACCTGGAGCGCCTTTGCCGTCGAAGATTTTGCCGCCAACGGTGTGACCGTCAAGGAAGGCGACCCGGTCGACCAGGCGATTCTGGATGGTTTCGGGTTGGGCTCGATTGCCGATTTCTGCAACGGCAACCCGGCTTATTGCGCGATTAAGGTCGATTACCTGTGGACCCAGTCCGCTGCGCTGGAACTGGCCGATTATGGGGTCTTCGTGAAAGCGGGCGATGTGATCAAGCAAAGTGAGCTGGACCAATTGGGCTTGCCAGCTATCGCTGATTTCTGCACCAGTTCACCGTCGTACTGCCTGCTGGGTGGCGGCAAGGAGTATGCGGCCACGCCGTCCAGTACGCGCTTCAGTGTGATCCGTACCGGCACCGGTGATCTGGAGCTGTTGAGTGGCGGCAACCTGAGCATGGAGTCACTGTACGGGGTCTATACCGCGGGTACCTCCTCTGTCACCACCCAAGCTGGCGATCCGTATAACCAGGCTAAGGTGGTGAACAGCAACAAGACCGTACTCAATAGCCCAAACAGCTACTACGAGCAGTTCGTCAACGGCTCTTCGGACAGCCTGTACCGGGCCTGGTACCCGGAGGCCGGCGGCAACCTGACGTTGAACGTGGGCGGGAATCTCACCGGTAATATCGTGAGCCCTTCGACCTCCTTTCTTGGTCGTCCCGACACTCAGGACGTCGGCAACCAATCGGCCGCCGTCGGTAACTGGTTATGGCGCCAGGGCAGCGCGGACGTGGTGACGGGCGAGCAAGCCCAGCCGACCGCCTGGTGGGTCAATTTCGGCAGTTTCACCACGGTCAAGACGGCCCTGACGACATCCGATCAGTTAGTCGGCTTCACCGGTTTTGGCACCCTTGGCGGTGGTGACCTGGACGTGACTGTGCGCGGCAATGCGGGGACCTTGAATAGCCTCGCGGACAGTGCCAACAACGCGGCGCTGAACGTGCGCACCGAAGGCCTGGTGCTGGCGGTGGGCAGCACCGGTCGGGTGGCCAGCGATGGCAGCCTGGTGCTGACCGGCGGCGGTGACCTGCAGTTGCAGATCGGCGGTTCGCTGAACCCGGTCGCCTCACGGGCTGTGGATTCGCGCAATGGGGTGCTGGTCAACCTGCGCGGCAATGTGCAAGTAAGCAGTGGTACGGCGGGTGATATCAGCCTGACGTATGGCAGCATTTCGATACAGCACAGCCCCGGCGAAACACGTGCATACGACCCGTTGCAGGCCACCCGTGGCTTGCCTTCGGGCGGTATCACACTGGTTCCGGGTGATGCCACGTTCAGTCTGGCCACGGCCGGCGATCTGGTCGTGCAGGATGTACTCGACCCGGGACGGGTCGAGGTGGCTAACAGGTCCGCCTTTACTCGCGGGACCCAGTCGGGGGACGGGGAAAGTTGGTTCACGTTGTGGACGGCCCACACGGCGATAGATCTGTTCTCGGCAGGCGGCAATTTGACCCCGAATGTCAGCGGCACAGCGACTGACCTGGCAATCGTCTATCCGTCGATCCTTCGTGCGACTGCGGCTGGAGGCAATCTCTACTATGGGAAGGCCGCGCATATTTCCCAGTCCGATGGCAGTTATTCGGGCACGCTGTTGCTTGCCCTGGGCCCTGACGGTGAGTTGCAGTTCCTGGCCCGCGACTCGATTTACGCCGGCGGCATGTTCGTCACGCCGTCTGCGGCCGACCCGGGCATCATGGCCACGCCTTGGCAGCCGGCATTTGTCGGCAGGATTGACGGTCAGGTGGTCGCCGATGGCAATAATCTGTCAGCCAACAGCGGTCTGCCGACGGAGGGTACGGTCACCTATTCTGACCCGCGTCCATTGTTGACGTTTGGTTCGGCCACGGCTTCGGCTGCTGCGTATGTGCCCAAATCCCCGGCGCGTTTCTATGCGTTGAACGGCGACCTGGTCGGGGTCAGCAGTGGCCGGGTCATTGGCTTCAACAGTGCGCCGACGGCGAGCAATTCGGGGCAGACCTGGTACGAGGGCAACGGCCCGGTGTGGATGATGGCCGGGCGTGACATTGTCAGCAGTGGCAGCCTGTTCAACGATGCCCGGGGAACCTTGTCGGAGCAGCAGACGGGCAACCTCTTTATTCATAACAACCCCAACGACATTTCCATCGTTTCCGCCGGCCGCGACATTCTCTACAGCAACTTCCAGATTGCCGGCCCCGGCCTGCTGGAGGTGACGGCGGGCGGCAATATCCTGATGGCTGGGCGACCGGCGGCGGCGGGTGGCGAGG
>NZ_JAKNRV010000520.1:0-2761 GCF_023072625.1 Pseudomonas emilianonis | reverse complement strand
TGGTACGGTGTACGCGCTGGTCGGCGGCGGTATAGCGCGGGTCGAAGCCTTCGGCGGCGAGGTCGGCGATTTCGAACGAATGACCGGACGCACTCAGCCCTGCGGCGACTTGCGCGGCCAGGCCGTGGGTGAGGGATTGCGGGTCGTGATGAGCTACAACGATCAGGGCGTGCATGACAGTGACTCCCGTTGGGTTTATGCTGGGCTTAAGTTACCTTTGGTAAGTTACTTTTGGTATATAAGCATGTCAAGCAGTCAATCCCCTGCCCCACGTCGTCGTCTGTCGCGTGAAGATCGTCTGCGTCAATTGTTGGACGTGGCCTGGCAACTGGTGCGTGAAGCAGGCACCGAAGCCCTGACCCTCGGCCACCTGGCGGAACGGGCGGGCGTGACCAAGCCGGTGGTCTATGACCATTTCGTTACCCGCGCAGGGTTGCTGGCGGCGCTGTATGAGGATTTCGACGGGCGCCAGAACCAGGTGTTTGCCGACGCGATCGAAGCCAGCAGCCCGACCCTGGAGAATCGCGCGTGGGTGATCGCCTCGTCCTATGTCGACTGCGTGTTACTGCAAGGTCGGGAAATTCCGGGGGTCATTGCAGCGCTGAGCAGTTCGCCGGAGTTGGAAACCCTCAAGCGCAAGTACGAAGCGATCTTTCTCGATAAGTGCCGCGATGCACTGGCCCCGTTTAGCCCCGGCGGTAGCGTGTCCCAGGCCGGTCTGCGGGCCATGCTGGGGGCGGCAGAAGCCCTGTCCCACGCGGCGGCCAGCGGCGAGCTCAGCCGTGAAGAAGCGCAGCAGGAGTTGTTGGCGAGCATTCTGGCGATGGTCAATCGTGGGGCACGCAGGGGCAGGTGAAAGGCTCTTTTTCAGCCTCGCGCCTGCACAAACAGCCGGGCCTTATGCGCCAGTTGATCCAGGTGCCGGTCGCGTTGCTTCTCGGCATCCACCATGGCGCGTTTGCCGTGCTTTTGCAGCAGGTAGGTATGAATCTGCCGCACTTCCAATGAGCTATAGATGGAGGCCACGTCCAGCACACCCATCAAGCCATCGGTGGCGTAGTCGCGGGTGTTCATCAGCACCTGCGTGCCGCGGGCGCCGCGCACCTGAAAGCCCATCGCCGCGAAGGCCGGGACTTTTTCCACGGCACACGCCAATTCCGCGTGAGGGTAACGCACCAATAGGTCTTGCATCATTCCCCGCGCCACGCCCTGGCGCCTGGAGCCTGCCTGTACGGCCATGAACGCCACACCACAGGCGTCAGGGTCGTCCTTGACCGGCAAGTACAGCAAAAAGCCAATGACGTGTTCCGGGTCTTGCGCAGACGTCGCGACGATCAGTTCGACCGCGATCCCCTTCGACCCGTCCAGCGCCTGCAGGTACAAATGCACCTCAAAGCCGATGGCATATTGGTAAATGTTGTAGAGCAGGTTACTCGGCGGCAAAGCCACGCTGCTGATGTCGGTGAGGTTGTCCACCACCATCTGCAGGATCTGGCTGTTGATCGGCTCGGGGCACGGCGTGGTGTAGCGGGTAAGGCTGAACATGCAAATTCCTGGGGTTTCGCGTCAAGACAGGCGCGATTGTACCTGTTGCAGCAGGTTCGGGATCGATAGGCTGCCATCCACCCGCACAGACGGCGGTCGCACCTGAGCAAACCACGCTTCATGGCGCGGCCGGCTGCGCCCGGCAAATGCGGCCGTTTCATAACCGGCGACCCATGCCATAAACGCCTGGTGGCTCGCATACATATCGCCTTGGGGCAGAATGCGCGCACCAAAGCGCTGGGTTTCCCGCGCCTTGACCCGCGCGAACCGCACAGCGGTGGCGGTGTCGACAAACACCACCAAGCCAACGTCTTTAATCACGTCATCGCCCCAGCCATCCAAAGACCCCGACAACACCCACCGCCCGTCAGCCAACGCCTGGTTGAGTCGGCTGACACGCTCGTTCGGCGGACGTGCTTGCGTATACGGCGGATCGCTGGGGTACCAGTAATAGTCGTCGACATCGAAATGCGGCAGTTGCAGGGCAGACGCCAGCGCCCTGCCCAAGGTGGTGACACCCGCGCCTGCTGCGCCGGTCAGATAGATTCGCAACGTCATTGCCCACAGACCTCGCGCAAACAACCGCGCAGCCAACGATGGGCCAGGTCGGCGTCCAACCGTGGGTGCCAGAGCATTGCCACGGTGAATGCGGGTAACGACACCGGCAGCGCAAAACAGAACAGATCGTGCTGATCTGGGGTGTAGCGTTCGGGCACGGCGGCAATCAGGTCGGTGTTGCGGGCCAAGGCGATGGCGCTGGAAAAGCTCGCGACGATGCTGCCTATCTGCCGCGTCAGGCCTTGGGCTTCGAGGGCGTCGTCGATCTGGCCACGGTCCTGGCCGCGGCGGGACACGTAGATGTGTCGACCCTCGGCAAACCGTGCAGCGCTGACGTCGCCCTGGCTCAGGGGATGGTCGCTGCGCACTACGCCAATCAGGCGATCGCGAAACAGCGCCTGGGTCAGCACTTCGGGGCTGGCCGTGGGGTCGACCACGCCGATTTCCAGGTCGACGCTGCCTTCGCGCAGCGGCGCATTGTCTTTGTCGGTCTTATTGACGAAACGCAGGCGCACACCGGGGGCGTCCTTGGCAATACGGTCGAGCAGCGCCGGGCCGAAGCGTTCGACGAATTCGTCGCTGGTGCGCAGGGTGAAGGTACGCAACACCTGGGCCATCGCCAGAGCTTGCGCCGGGCGCAACACGGCCTGGGCGTCCT
>NZ_JAKNRV010000051.1:0-21804 GCF_023072625.1 Pseudomonas emilianonis | reverse complement strand
ATGGCGACCCCCAGTTGCTTGGCGCGTGCGACGGTGCGGCGCATGGTGCCGGGGTCGCCGGCGTGGAAGCCGGTGGCGATATTGGCCGAGCTGATATAGGCCATCAGCTCCGAATCGACGCCATCGCCGATGGTCCAGGGGCCGAAGCCTTCGCCCATGTCTGAATTGAAATCCACTGCCCGCATGAAAAGGCGCTCCGCCAAAGGTGATGCTGAAAAGTAGGCTGCGGCTTGACCCCTTGGGAAGATCTATTATCAGATGACCTATCTTCTGAAAAACAGATATCGCCATGTCGCTGACCTTGCGCCAAATCCGCTACTTCGTCGCCACCGCCGAGATCGGCCAGATTTCCCAGGCAGCGATTCACCTGAACATCTCCCAGTCGGCCGTGACCACGGCGATCAAGGAGCTGGAGGCGATGCTCGGCGTGCAGTTGTTCGTGCGCACCGCGCACGGCATGAACCTGACCGACGCCGGGCGGCACTTTCTCAACCGCGCCTATGTGATCGTGCGCAGTGTCGACGACGCGCTGAACAGCCCGCTGCCCGACTACCGCGCCAGCGGCGTGCTGCGGGTTGCCGCCAGCTACACGGTGCTCGGTTACTTCCTGCCGCACCACCTGCAGCGCATGGAACACTGGCACCCGGACGTGACCATCGAGGTGTTCGAGCAGGAGCGCCAGGCCATCGAACACGGCCTGCTCGACGGCCAGTTCGACATGGCCGTGGTGCTCACCGCCAACCTCACTCACGCGGATATCGTGTCGGAAATCCTCTTCAACTCCGAACGCCGCCTGTGGCTGCCCAGCCATCACCCGTTGTGTGAACGCGGCGCCGTCAGCCTGGCGGATGTGGCCCGCGAGCCCTACATCCTGCTGACCGTCGATGAGGCCGAACACAGTGCCATGCGCTACTGGGAACAGGCCGGGCAAACGCCCCAGGTGCGGCTGCGCACCAGTTCGGTGGAAGCGGTGCGCAGCATGGTCGCCAATGGCAGCGGCGTGGCGATCCTGTCGGACCTGGTGCATCGGCCCTGGTCCCTGGAAGGCAAGCGCATCGAAACCCTGACCGTGACCGACCCGGTGACGCCCATGAGCGTCGGCCTGGCCTGGCACCGCGAGCGCGCATTCACCCCGGCGATGCAGGCGTTCCGGGACTACTTCCACGACGCCTTCCTGACCCCGCAGCAGTTGTCGGCGCGACGTTAGAGCTGGGCTTGCAGCGTCGCGGCCAACCAGTCCATGAACACCCGCACCCGCAGCGGTAAATGGCGCTGCCCGGCGTAGAGCAGGGACACGTCCAACGGCGGCGCCGGGTAATCCGGCAGTACCGCCACCAGTTCGCCACTGGCTAATTGATCGCCAATGCCCAGCGCCGGCACCTGGATGATCCCGAAGCCGCCCAGGCAGGCGGACTTGTAGGCATCGGTGCTGTTGACCGTGACTCGCCCGACCATGGGCAGGCGCTGCACCTTGTTGCCCAGCAGGTATTCGAACCCCGCCGAGCGCGAACCCAGCGGGCGCACGTAATGCACCAAATGGTGATCGGCCAGGTCTGCCAGGGTCTGCGGCACGCCATAGCGCTGCAGGTAGCCGGCGCTCACGCAGTTGATCATCGGCATGCTGCACAACAACCGCGCGACCACCGACTGGTCCGGCTGCGCACCGACGCGCAGCACGCAATCGAACCCCTCGGCCAGCAGGTCGACCTGACGGTCGGTGGTGCTGATTTCCAGCTCGATCAACGGGTGCGCGTCCATGAAGTGCGGCAGGCGCGGCAGGATCAAATCCCGCGCCATCATGGTGGGCAGGTCCACGCGAATGCGCCCGGTCAGTTGTGTTTCGTCCTGGCGAAACAAGCCTTCCAGTTCCTCCATGTGCGCGAGCAAGTCCTTGCTGCGTTCATACAGTACGCGGCCGTCCTGGGTCGCCTGCACCTTGCGCGTGGTGCGCTGCAGCAAGCGCGCGCCGAGCAGTTCTTCCAGCGCCTGCACATGCTCGGACACGGTGGAACGCGGTAGCCCCAGGCTCTCGCCGGCGCGGGTAAAACTCGACAGTTCGGTGACGCGCACGAAGGTGCGCAGCAACTCCAGTTTGTTCATGGGATTGTTCGCCTTATCCGGCCAGTGATTTCGCTTTACCGCTGTTTATCACGTTATAGGCGGACAAATACACTCATTCCCTCGATCACATCAGAGGACTGCACCATGACCCGTAAAATCGCACTGATCACCGGCGCCAGCCGCGGCTTGGGTAGAAGTACCGCGCTGCGCCTGGCGGCACAAGGCGTGGATATCGTCGGCACTTACCACAGCCAGGCGGATGAGGCCCAGGCGGTGGTCGCGCAGATCGAACAATGGGGCGGCCGCGCCGCCATGCTGAAACTGGATGTGAGCCAGAGCGCGACCTTCGGCGCGTTCGTCGAAGACGTGGGCGACGTGCTCAAGCGTGTTTTCGCACGAGATGACTTCGACTTTCTGATCAACAACGCCGGCATCGGCATCCACGCCAGCTTTGCCGAAACCAGCGAAGCCCAGTTCGACCAACTGGTGGCGATTCAATTCAAAGGCCCGTTTTTCCTGACCCAGAAACTGCTGCCGCTGATCCGTGACGGCGGCCGCATCCTCAATATTTCCAGCGGCCTCGCCCGTTTCAGCCTGCCCGGCTATGCCGCGTATGCGGCGATGAAAGGCGCCATGGAAGTGCTGACCCGCTACCAGGCCAAAGAACTCGGCGCGCGCGGTATCAGCGTCAATATCCTCGCGCCTGGCGCCATCGAAACCGACTTCGGCGGCGGCGCCGTGCGCGACAACGCCAACCTTAACGCGATGGTCGCCAACAACACCGCCCTGGGCCGCGCCGGGTTACCGGATGATATCGGCGGGGCCATTGCCAGCCTGCTGGCGGACGGCAGCCACTGGATCACCGGCCAGCGGATCGAGGCGTCGGGCGGTATGTTTCTGTAGGAGCTTTTCGCGCACCACGTCGTAGCCCCAGTGGTACACGTAGGTGTACGGCAGGAAAAACAGCAACACGCCGATATCGAGGATAAACGCCTGCATCAGGCTGATGTTCAGCCACGCGGCAATCAACGGCACGCACACCAGGACCAGCCCGCCTTCAAACAGCAAGGCGTGCAGCACCCGGGTCCAGCCGTTGTTGGCCAGTTGCAGGCGTGCCTTGAGGCGGTCGAACAGGCCGTTGAAAATCACGTTCCAGGTCAGCGCCATCAGGCTGATCGCCAGGGTGACCATGCCCATTTCCAGGGCGGGCTTGTCCATGATCCACGCCAGCAACGGTGTGCAGATCAACAACGCCAGGGCCTCGAAACCAATGGCCTGGCACACGCGTTCAGTAATCGACTTGGTAGGGTTCATGACCCGGCTCCGTGAGTGACTGTGGTTGCCATCATTGCGCTTTGTATCGATACTTCATAACTAATAACCATCGATCAAGGCGATAGTCATGGCCTCCCATGAAGTGCTCCAGGCCTTTGTTCAGGCCGCAACCCAAGGCTCGTTTTCGGCGGCGGCGCGCAAGTTGGGCAAGAGCCAATCCACCGTCAGCGCGGCGGTAGCGAGCCTGGAGATTGACCTGAATGTGCTGCTGTTCGACCGCAGCAGCCGCAAGCCGACGCTGACCGCCGCCGGCCATGTGCTGCTGCAACGCGCCGAGCAGGTGCTGGAGGCGAGCAGTCGGCTGGAACTGGCGGCAAGTCAGTTATCCCAAGGGTTGGAGCCGAAGCTGAGTATCGCCATGTCCGATACTTACCAGTCCGACCGATTCGAGATCGCCCTCAGTGCCTTTGAACAGCGCTACCCGGACCTGGAACTGGAATGTTTGATCGCCGAATGCGATGACTTGATCGCCCTGGTGCAAAGCGGCCGGGCGCAGATCGCGTTTATCGAGAAGCAGGAGGCGTATCCGCCGGACCTGACCTGTTCACCGGTTGAAGAACGCACGGAAATCGCGCTGTTCGTCTCGCCCAAACACCCGTTGGCGCAGCAGGACAACATCAGCGTCCAGGCCTTGCAACAGCACCGGGAACTGCGCCTGGCGAGCATCATCAACCCCAATGAAACCCGGGCAGCCGGACGGGTGTGGTCGGCGCCCAGTTACCTGATGCTGATGGAGATGGCGCAGTTGGGGTTTGGCTGGGCGCCGATTCCGCGCTGGCTGGTGGAGCGTTTTGGCGGTGGCCAGTTGGTCGAACTCAAGGCACGCAGTTGGCCGCGCTCGGTGGCGGTGGATGCACTGTGGTCGCGGCAGCATCCGCCGGGGCCGGCGGGGAGTTGGTTGTTGGGCAAGATGCTCGACTGAGCCCGTCCGGGCCATGACGATCAACCTGTGGGAGGGGGCTTGCTCCCGATCGCGGTCGGTCAGTCACGGCTGAATTGACGGGGACGCCGCCATCGGGAGCAAGCCCCCTCCCACCTTGCGGGTCAGGCGGCGGATAATTGCGGCGGGCGGTGGCTCTGGAAGTATTCGTGCAGAACCCAAAGCACAAGCCCACGCGACGTGTCGGCGCCGGCAGGTGCCATTCGCGAATCACTACGCCCGACAACCCGCTGAAAACTCATTTCGCGCGGTGCAAACCCGATAGACTGCGCCCTTCTTTGCAGCCGTTCGGACACCCCGATGCAAACCCGCCTTGTCGCCTACGAGGCGCTGAATGCTGTGCAGACACAGCAAGTCGGCGCCATCGAAGTTCACCCTGAGCAGTTGCCGTTTTGCGGCGACATGTATTGCGCACTCAACACCCTGCTGGTCAACCCAAGCCCCGACATCAAGGGCTTCGTGCTGCTGGCCGACGATATTCCCGTGGCCTTCCTTCTGCTCAAGCGCTCGCCGTGCCTGCCCCATTGGGCCGATGCACACAGCGCCACGCTGCACGCGTTACAGGTAGACCGAACCCAGCAGGGCCGGGGATTTGGCAAAGCCTGCTTGCAGGCGCTACCCGACGCTGCGCTACAGGCCTGGCCGCAGATCAAGGCGCTGGAGTTGTCGGTGGACACACACAACGTCGCGGCGATGGGCTTGTACCTCGGGCTTGGCTGGGTGGATCGCGGGGAGGCGTATAAGGCGCGGGTTGGGTATGAGCGCAGGTTGAGTTGGGGGTTTGGTCGGGATGGCCTTGACACACCTTAAATGTAACGTATACAAGACTTATCTAATCTAAAGTAATGAATACGCTACATGGACATTTCAGTTATCACCCAACGACTCGGCAAACAGATCCGCTCCATGCGCCTCAATCGTGGCTATAAACAGGTGGACCTGGCAAAGCTGGCGGGAATTACCCGGCAAAAACTGATTGAAATCGAACAAGGCAGCCTCTCGGTTTCCATGAATGCCTATGCCCGTGTGATTGCGGCGTTGGGCAGCGAGATCAAATTAGTGCCCGTGACCATGCCGACCTTGGAGGAACTGGAGGACTTGTTCAATGAATAGCCCCACTCTGCGCGTTCATACCCCTCAAGGCGAGAGTGGAAGCGTGCGGGTAAGCGCCGACGACTATCTGTTCCGATACAGCGACAAAGCAAACGCACAAAGCGCAATAAGCCTCTCGATGCCCGTTCGCGTGGATGAGTATCGTCGTAGAGACTTGCACCCCATCTTCCAGATGAATCTGCCGGAAGGTTACGTGCTTGAGCAATTGCGCAATCGCCTCGCCAAGACGGTGAAAGTCGACCCAATGTTGCTGCTTGCGTTGTCAGGTAGCAGCGCACCCATTGGCCGGGTTTTCGTCTGCTCGGATCAAGTGAGCGAGTTGATCCAACGTAACAGCCCTCCTTCGAGTGGCGAGAACCTCGACGAGATTCTCGCCTGGGACGGCACGGAAGATCTGTTCGCTGACCTGGTGGATCGCTACATCTTGCGAGCAGGCATTTCTGGCGTACAACCCAAAGTACTGGTGCCCGAAAAACGTCAAACGCCCGAGCAGAGAGTCACCTCGAAAACCAATGACCTGATTATCAAGAGCGGGCGCGACGAGTTTCCGGGGTTGGCCATCAATGAGTACCTGTGCATGTCCATCGCCAGGGATGCAGGCATACCCACACCACCGTTTTACCTGTCGCAGAACCAGAAACTATTCATCATGCGACGCTTTGATCGGGACGAGCAGCTCAACCCACTGGGCTTCGAAGATATGACCACGCTGATGGGCCTGTCTGCCGAGCAAAAATACACCAAGAGCTACGGCGCTATGGCCAAGGCTGTGCGTGTCTTCTGTTCACCTGCCCATCAACGCAGCTCGCTCGACCAATTATTCGACAGCGTGGCGCTCAGTTGCATAGTGGGCAACGGTGATGCGCATCTGAAGAATTTCGGCGTGCTCTACAACGACCCGGTCAACGCCGATACACGGCTAGCACCGGCTTACGACATTGTGAATACCACGGCGTACATTCCCGACGACACGCTCGCATTGGACATGGTCGGCAACAAGTCCTTTTTCGCTTCACGTCTGGGCATCCTCGAGTTTGCAAGAACCTGCGAAGTCGAAAAGCCTGAAGAACGTATTCAAGCACTGCTGCAAACCCTTGAGATCGTGCTTAAGCGTGAAGACGATTACTGCCGATTAGCACCTGATGTTGCGAAAGCCATACGGCAATCCTCTCAGGGCTACCAACTGAGTTTTGGCGGTTGAACACAACCTTCGTCATTCGCGATTGCAGCCCCTCGCAGGAGCGAGCGACACCAGGTGCTTGCTGCGCCTACAGTGGGAGCCCCTATTCAGGCGCTACCGGCAACCAGACCTCTACGGTGCCGATGCCCTTATTTACATCAAAATCCGCGCTGTACCGCTCAAAATCCGGGCCGGCGATTGTGTAGCCGGAGTGCGGCAACCATTCGAACATGATCCGCTCGTAGGTCTGCGGTAACGCCTGTACCGGGCCGTAGTGCGGGAATACGGCGTAGCGATGCGCCGGGATTTCGATGGACTTAAAATTACTCGGCGCATCGCCCATGGCGGGTACTTCAACCCCGGCGAGGTAGTCGAATTCATCGTGTTTTGGGTTATGGCAAACCCCGTAGGAAAAGCCGCCTACACGCTTTTTGATGTATTTGACGCTCTCGTCAAACACCCCCCACAACTTGGGAATATCCCCCACGGTGGCCTTTGAATAGCGCCCCTGCACCCCGGCGATCACCAGGGTCTTGCCCTCTTCCATGCGCGGCTCTAACGGTTGCTGTGTCTGCTGATCCATCTGAACAGTCTCCTTCTTATGAGGGAACAAACCCGTATCGAGTATAGGGGTATATCCAGGTTTCTCTCCATGTAGAAATTTTTCCTACGTATCTGGACAACTGGCCATCATCGACCGTATTGTCTGCCCGCAGGCCACCGCAGTGGCCGACGTCGCTCGGACGGTTCCGGGCGCTTACGTACTCTCGAGGCAACAATGGCCGACCAAGGTTCGCCGCGCCGCTTTGCGCGCATAGATCGACTACCCCCCTACGTTTTCAATATCACTGCCGAGCTGAAGATGGCTGCGCGTCGGCGCGGCGAAGACATCATCGACTTGAGCATGGGTAACCCTGACGGCCCGACTCCACCGCACATCGTGGAGAAAATGGTCACCGTCGCCCAGCGTGAAGACACCCACGGTTACTCCACCTCCAAGGGCATTCCGCGCCTGCGCCGGGCGATTTCGCGCTGGTACAAAGACCGTTATGAAGTGGATATCGACCCCGAGTCGGAAGCCATCGTCACCATCGGCTCCAAGGAAGGCCTGGCGCACTTGATGCTGGCCACCCTGGACCAGGGCGACACCGTGCTGGTGCCCAACCCGAGCTACCCGATTCATATCTACGGTGCCGTGATTGCCGGCGCCCAGGTGCGCTCGGTGCCATTGATTCCGGGCGTGGACTTTTTCGCCGAGCTGGAACGGGCGATTCGCGGTTCGATCCCCAAGCCGAAGATGATGATCCTGGGGTTCCCGTCCAACCCGACCGCGCAGTGCGTGGAACTGGATTTCTTCGAGCGGGTGATCGCCCTGGCCAAGCAGTACGACGTGCTGGTGGTGCATGACCTGGCCTACGCCGACATCGTCTACGACGGCTGGAAAGCCCCGTCGATCATGCAGGTGCCGGGCGCCAAGGACATTGCGGTGGAGTTCTTTACCCTGTCCAAAAGCTACAACATGGCCGGCTGGCGCATTGGTTTCATGGTGGGCAATGCGGAACTGGTCAACGCCCTGGCGCGGATCAAGAGCTACCACGACTACGGCACCTTCACCCCGCTGCAAGTGGCGGCGATTGCCGCACTGGAAGGCGACCAACAGTGCGTGAAAGACATCGCCGAGCAGTACCGTCAGCGCCGCAATGTGCTGGTCAAGGGCCTGCATGAACTGGGCTGGATGGTGGAGAATCCCAAGGCGGCGATGTACGTCTGGGCGAAGATTCCCGAGGCGTATGCCGCTATGGGTTCGCTGGAATTTGCCAAGAAGCTGCTGCTCGAAGCCAAGGTTTGCGTATCGCCGGGGGTTGGCTTTGGTGAATATGGCGACGATCACGTGCGCTTTGCGCTGATCGAGAACCAGGACCGGATTCGCCAGGCGGTGCGCGGGATTCGCGGGATGTTCCGGGCGGATGGGCTCTTACCAAAAACCGGCGTCTAACGCGGTCAAACATGTGGGAGGGGGCTTGCTCCCGATGGCAGGGTGTCAGTCACTGTATCGGGTGACTGAAACACCGCTATCGGGGGCAAGCCCCCTCCCACATTTGGATTGGGTTTGCACCCTTGCCTTAGGGTGTGTCTGTCACACCACCAACGACAGCAACATGATGAAGATCAGCGCCACCACCGACAGAATGGTCTCCATCGCCGTCCAGGTCTTGAACGTCTCGGCCACCGTCATGTTGAAGTACTGCTTCACCAGCCAGAACCCCGCATCGTTGACGTGAGACAAAATCAACGACCCCGCCCCCGTCGCCAACACCAGTAGCTCGCGGTTAACCCCGGGAATCATCCCCACCACCGGCACGACAATGCCTGCGCCAGTGATGGTCGCGACCGTCGCCGAACCGGTGGCAATACGAATCACCGCCGCCACCAGCCACGCCAGCAGGATCGGGTTGATCTGCGCGTTCACCGCCATATGGCCGATCACGTCGCCCACGCCGCTGGTCACCAGCATCTGTTTGAAACCACCACCGGCACCGATGATCAGGATGATCGCGGCAGTCGGCGCCAGGCTGGCGTCGAGCAACTTGAGGATTTGCTTGGAGTGGATACCCTGGCGATGGCCAAAGGTGTACAGCGACAGCAGCAACGCAAGCAGCAGGGCGCTGATCGGGTGGCCGATCATGTCCATCCAGTTGCGCACCACATGACCGTCGGCCAAGGCGATGTCGGCAAAGGTTTTGAGCAGCATCAGGAACACCGGCAGCAGCACGGTGATCAGGGTGATGCTGAAGCTCGGCAGCGTCTTGTTTTCCGGCTCGCGGGCCAGTTGGTCGACCAGTTCCTGGGACGGATTGCCCGGGATGTACTTGGCGATAAACGTACCGAAGATCGGGCCGGCGATGATGGCGGTCGGCAGCGCGACGATCAGACCGTACAGAATGGTCTTGCCGATGTCCGCGCCAAACACGCCGATGGCCAGCAGCGGCCCCGGGTGCGGTGGCACCAGGCCATGGACCGCCGACAGGCCGGCGAGCAACGGGATGCCGATCTTGATCAGCGACACACCGGTGCGGCGCGCGACGATAAACACCAGCGGGATCAGCAACACAAAGCCGATCTCGAAGAACAGCGGGATGCCTACCAGGAACGCGGCGAACATCATTGCCCACTGGACCCTTTCCTTGCCGAAGGCGCGGATCAGGGTCTGGGCGATCTGATCGGCACCGCCGGATTCGGCCATCATCTTGCCGAGCATCGTACCCAGCGCGAGGATGATGCCGACAAAACCGAGCACCCCGCCGAAGCCGTCCTGGAAGGCCTTGATGATCTTGTCCACCGGCATGCCCGAGGTCAGGCCGAGGAAGCCCGCGGCGATGATCAACGCGATAAACGGGTGAACCTTGAACTTGGTGATCAAAAAGATCAGGCCAATGATAGTGACCACTGCATCAAGCAGCAGGTAGGACTCGTGGGACATGCCAAACATGGGGGGTCTCTCCTGTTTGTTGTTGTTATTAAAGCCGGTGTTGAGTTTCTCGCCGGGGATAGCGCTATCTTCTCCGGCAAAAAATTAACGGGTAGGTTCAAAACCGTGTTTACGCCACCAGGCATGGGTTTGCTCGGCCAACGCCTTGACGCTGTCTTCGCTCGCATTGAGAGCCAGGGTCAGCGGCTCGCCGACGGGCGATTCAAGGGTGGCGAACTGGCTGTCGATCAGGCTGGCCGGCATAAAATGGCCGGGGCGATGGGACACGCGGTCGGCGGCGACTTCGCGGCTCAGTTCCAGAAATACAAAGCCCAGGCCCGGCGCAGCTTCGCGCAGGTGGTCGCGGTATTTCTTTTTCAGCGCGGAACAGGTGAGCACCGGGTGTTCACCGGCCTTGAGCGAACGGCGCAATTCATCGCACAGGATGTCGAGCCAGCCGGCGCGGTCGTTGTCGTCGAGGGGGTGGCCGGCGCTCATCTTTTCGATGTTCGCGGCGGGGTGAAAGCTGTCGCCTTCAATGGCCGTGGCACCGTTCAGGCGGCAGAGGGCCTCGCTGACGCTGGTCTTGCCACAGCCGGCAACACCCATGATAACCAGGGCGGTAACAGGTTGACTCATAAAACACCTCAGGACGCAGATAGCGCTACCTTTGCACGCTGTAAGGCTAGTGCAAAAACAGGCTTTTCCCGCGCCGTCTTGTCTTTTTTTATGGAGTGACGCGTGCATCCGCTCCAAGCATTTGAACCGGATCAGGCAACCCAGCATTCAAGGATTTGCAGCCGTTTGGAGACAGCGCTACCTTAGTGCCTCGATTTTTGTTTGGCAAGCCGCCTGATGACCTCCAAGAACGATAAAAATACGCGCACCACGGGTCGTCCGACCCTCAATGAAGTCGCCCGCCTGGCCGGCGTCAGCCCGATTACCGCCTCCCGCGCCTTGCGTGGCATCAGCACCGTGGCCACCGAACTGGTGGAAAAAGTGCAACGGGCCGCCGACGAGCTGAACTACGTGGTCAACCCCGCCGCCCGCGCTCTGGCCTCGGCCCAGAGCCATTCGGTGGTGGTGCTGGTGCCGTCGCTGTCCAACCTGCTGTTTATCGAAACCCTCGAAGCCATCCATCAGGTGCTGCGGCCCAAGGGCTTTGAAGTACTGATCGGCAACTCCCACTATTCCCGCGACGAAGAAGAGACCCTGCTACGCAACTACATGGCCTATCAGCCACGGGGTTTGCTGCTGACCGGGTTCGATCGGACCGAAAGCGCGCGACGGATGGTCGAGGCCAGTAGTGTGCCGTGCGTGTACATGATGGATCTGGACCCCAACGCTGGCGTGAACTGCGTGGGTTTCTCGCAGTTGGCAGCGGGTGAGACAGCGGCAGCGCATTTGATCTCGCGGGGGCGCAAGCGCCTGGCGTATATCGGCGCGCAACTGGACCAACGCACCTTGCTGCGCGGCGAAGGCTTCCGGCGTGCGCTGCAACAGGCCGGGCTGTATGACCCGGCGCTGGAACTGTTGACGCCACGCCCCTCCTCCGTGGGCCTGGGCGGCGAATTGTTCCTGCAGTTGCTGGCGGCGCATCCGGATGTGGATGCGATCTTCTTCGGCAACGACGACCTGGCCCAGGGTGCGCTGCTCGAAGCCCTGCGTCATGGCATCAACGTACCGGGGCGCGTGGCCGTGCTGGGCTTCAACGACCTGCCAGCGTCCTCGTTCATGGTGCCGCGCCTGAGCAGCATCAGCACGCCACGCGAAGCCATTGGTCGGCGCGCGGCGGAACATTTGCTGACGATCATGGCGGGTAACAAGATCGCCAAGCCGGTGGTGGATATGGGATTTGAGTTGCAGGTGCGGGAAAGCACGTAGGGCGCTTGTAGGACGCGACTGGCATTGCGCAAAGCGCCTTGCCTGCTCCCACCGTTTGACCGTGCGCGCTTAACATCCTCGCGGTCATCCCCCTCCCCTGCTAGATTGACTGTTCTCCACTGCCAGGGAAGCATCATGGGACACTCACTGAAAATCTTGGGTCGCGCCTCTTCCATCAACGTGCGCAAAGTGCTCTGGACCTGCCAGGAACTGGGCATCGACTACGCGCACGAAGACTGGGGCATCGGCTTCAAGCCGACCCAATCCGCCGAATTCCTTGCCCTGAACCCCAACGCCCAAGTGCCGGTGCTGATCGACGACCACGGCGTGCTGTGGGAATCCAACACCATTTGTCGTTACCTGGTGAACCTCTACCAACGTCACGACCTGCTGCCTCTCGACCCCGCACCCCGCGCCCGGGTCGAACAGTGGATGGACTGGCAAGCCACCGAGCTCAACCCGTCCTGGGGCTATGCCTTCCAGGCCCTGGTGCGCAACAGCCCCGACCATCAGGACCCGCAACGCATCAAAGCCGGCGTACAAGCCTGGAACGACAAGATGGGCCTGCTGGAACAACAGTTGGCAAAGACCGGCGCCTACGTGGCCGGCGACGAATTCACCCTGGCCGATATCCTCATCGGCCTCTCGGTTCATCGCTGGCAGATGACCCCCATGGAACGCCCGCTCTACCCGGCGGTCGCGGCGTATTACCAGCACCTCGGCCAGCACGCCGGTTTTAAGACCTTCGCCCTCGACGGCCACGACTAAGCCCAAGAACGACAACGTAAAAGGACTCAACGTACTGCGCCGTACCGGGGCCTGCGACAGCAAAACGCTCGCTTCGTACCGCCCATCGGATACTGCGGCCTACCTGTCAACATTGACAGTAGACGCTCCCCGTTACCGACGTTTGACTGACAGCGAAGTGATTGGGCGCGCCCAATTCCTATAACCTCTCGGAGGCATCCGCTCATGGATAACGATCGGTCACAGGCCCTGAAATCGCAGCCTGTAGATGGCTTGGTAACAGCGAACATCAACCATCCCATTGGAAACTTCACATCCGAAAACATCCAATTTCACGATTTTCCTGAAGGTAATTTTATAGACGCCAAGAGCAATCAAGGCCAGCGGCTGATGAGCTTTCATTTGGCTAAAGATATCCAGCCCGGTTTATATGATGTTGCCCAAGAAAAAGGCAAGGTTCAGGTCTATTACTACCATGCGCTTGGACCGAACCCTTGGACTTACCAGCCCAGCAGCGGGAAATTACGCATCTGGAAGATCGATCTGGAACATCGGCACATCACTGCGACATTCTCTTTCACCTCTCATAAGGTGCCCAAGGGTGAAGAACCGCTGAAGGTCACCCAGGGTGAGTTGAATCTTCCAGGCCTTGAACCCATCATCGACTGAAACCTCGTGCGATAAATCAGCGAATGTCCAGGGGTGCCATACGCCACCGGGCGTTGGAAAACATCGCCCATTGACGGCAACGCTTGGCCGTCGACGGGACAATGTTTGCCGGGATGGCCGCACCCGGCCCCATAAAACCTTGGGGTTAGCGCCCGGCACGTTATTTGCTCCAGCAGACGCACCGTACATTTCCACAGGTGACCGATCATGCTGGTTAACAACAACACTCAAGCCTTATCGACCGTCCAACAGATCAAGCGACCCGACATGGACCCCGCCAACGCCGCCGCCAGCACGCTGTACAGCGGCACACTGCAAGCGGCTCAGCAAAGCGTGACCGCACCGGTTGCGCAGAAGGAGTTGGACAAGGCCGCCGGCCGCATCGACGAAGCCTTTGCCAAGACCCGTGTGCAGTTACAGGCCACCACGGCGGCCACCCCGGCAACCGCGGATGTGCCCGCAGCCGGTTCAACCACCAGCGCCGCACGCGCAGACTTCACCGATTACATGAGCAAGACCCCGGCCGAACGCATTCGCGAACAACTGCTCAAGGAGCAGGGTTTGACCGAAGCAGAAGTGCAGACACTGCCGCAGGAAAAACAGGATGCGATCACCAAGCAAGTGGCTGAGCGGCTGAAGCAACAGCAAGAACAGCAAGTAGCCGCGAAGACAGCAGAGCCGCAGGCGCAGGCGGTGAAAGAGACCCTGGCTGCGATCTAAGCGATACGGCCAATCGGGCTATTCGGTCGCGCAGTAAAACCGTGCGCCAGGACGTTGATTTCCCGGCATGGGGTGCCATCACGGTAGTTGGGCGTCGGCAGCATAGAGCAGGTGTGTCCTGCTCTGTGCGGTAAGGCGGGAACAGCTTGCAGATCGTAGGCTTCTACACGTTTAACTCAGTGACCGAACAGCCCTGTCTCGGATTTCTTGGTTTTCTTGTCCGCGCGTTTTTCATCGGCGGTCTTTGCCGGTTTCTTCTTCGCGGCTTTCTTTGAATCCATACCTTTGGCCATGATGCATGCTCCACTTACAGGGGATGTAACATTGGGTATACCACCTATTGCCGCGCAGAAGGCGCTTATAATCCCCGGCCCTTGATAACGCCTGCCTGAATACCATGCCCGACTTGCACCTCGAACCGCTGGCAGAGCCTCTGTGGCCGCTGCTGAACAAGTTTTACCGCCAGCACAATTCGCCGATGAAGGCACTCAAGGGCGGACGTATGTGGGTGGCGCGGGACCGCGAGATTGTTGCAGGCTTGTGCCTGACGCCCGTGGTGGGCGGGCAATGGCTGACCGGCGTGTTTGTCGACCCGGCCTATCGCGGCCAGGGGCTGGCGGCGCGCTTGATTCTTCAGGCGGCGGCCGATGGGGAGGGTTCAGTCTGGCTGCTGTGCCATCCCGACCTGGAAGGCGTGTACGGACGCATGGGGTTTACTCAGGACACGGTGCTGCCCCAATCCCTCAGCGAACGGCTGGTGCGCTACAAGCGCAACAAGCCGATGATCGCGATGGGTTTGCCACGAGGCGTGTAACCACCCAAGGAGAGTGGGTGACAGCCCCGTCGCAGTCGTGGTGGCTGACCAACCCCACCATTGGGCTTGTATCGTGCCAGGAGGCTAGTCGTCGGCATTCGGGTCCATGTCGGGGAACATCACGTCGATAAACCCGAACTTGCTGAAGTCGCTAATCCGCGACGGGTACAAGCGGCCGATCAGGTGATCGCACTCGTGCTGCACCACCCGCGCATGGAAACCATCGGCAATGCGTATGATCGGCTCGCCCTTGGGGTCGAAGCCTTCGTAGCGGATCTGCTGGTAACGGTCCACCGCGCCGCGCAGGCCGGGCACGGACAGACAGCCTTCGAAGCCCTCTTCCATGAGCGGACTGAGCGGTGTGATCAGCGGGTTGATCAGGATCGTCTGTGCCACAGCCGGGGCATCCGGGTAGCGTTCGCTGCTCTCGAAACCAAAGATCACCAGTTGCAGGTCAACGCCGATCTGCGGTGCGGCCAGGCCGACACCGCCGACGTGTTCCATGGTCTGGAACATGTCATCGATCAATTGCCACAGCTCGGGGCTGTCGAACATTTCCGGCGGGACCGGCGGGGCGATACGCAGTAGGCGCTCATCGCCCATTTTCAGGATTTCATGGATCATCGATCAGACTTCGTCGGGAGTGGGCTTGGAATGGTCCCGGCCAAGGCCGGAGACGTGCTTTTTTTCACCCGCGTGGGTGTTTTCATCGAATGTCTTTTCCCCTGGCTCCTTGCCTTCGGCCGACATGTGCTCGATCACGGCATTCATCTCCGCCCCCAGCAACAGCACGGCGGCGGAAATATAGAAGTACAGGAGCAAAACAATGATCGCGCCGATGCTGCCATACATGGCGTTGTAGTCGGCGAAGGTTTTGACGTAGTAGCCAAAGCCCAGGGACGCGACGATCCACACCACCACCGCCAGCACAGAGCCTGGGGTGATGAAGCGGAATTTCTGCTCCACGTCAGGCATCACGTAGTACATGAGGGCCACAGCGAACATCAGCAGGATCACAATCAGCGGCCAACGCAGGATGGTCCACAGCGTGACCACGAATTCCTGCATGCCGATCTGCCCTGCCAGCCATTCCATGACCTGCGGGCCGAGCACCATCAGCGCGGCGGCGGCGAGCAACATGCCGGCGATGCCGACGGTGTAGAAAACCGACAGTGGGAAACGCTTCCAGATCGGCCGCCCTTCGACCACGTCGTAGGCTGCGTTCATCGCGCTCATCATCAGGCGCACACCGGCCGACGCGGTCCACAGGGCAATCACGATACCCACCGAGAGCAGGCCGCCCTTGGACTGCTGCAACTGGTCGATCACCGGGTTGACCTGCTCCAGGGCCTGGGGCGGCAACACCAGCTCCGACTGCAGGCGCAGCCAGGTGAAGAAGTCCGGTAAATGCAGGAAACCGATCAACGCAATGAGGAACAGCAGGAACGGGAACAAGGAAAACAGCATCTGGTAGGCCAGCGCCGAGGCGTAGGTGGACATCTCGTCGTTGACGAATTCCGTGACCGTGCGCACCAGCACTTTGTGCAGCTTGAGACCATCGAGTACCGGAAAAATCATAGCGTCTCCTTTCGCCGCAAAAAGGTCAGGTTCATGGGCGACTCAGGGGCCGTTTTCTACATCAAGGTAGCCTATTTGGCGACCTTGAAACAATTTCGAAAGATTAACCGCTTCAGGTGACACAAAAACGGCCATCCGTGGATGGCCGTTGGGCTGGATGAACTCAGCCAGCGATTGAGGATCAACGGGTCGCTTTCTTCACCGCATCCTTGGTATCGCCCACGGCTTTCTGCACTTCGCCTTTCTTTTCCTGGACCACACCTTCAACGCGCAGCTTGTCGTTGCCGGTCACTTTGCCAACACCTTGCTTGATGTTGCCGACAGCTTCGTTCGCGACGCCTTTTACCTTATCCGATGTGCTGCTCATGGTATTTCTCCTGGAACAATCGAGGGTTTTTGGTCATTACGTAGAGATTGACCCGAGGCTGTTCGGCAGAGTTTCAATTATTTTGTGCGCGCATTTCATCGCCGGCAGCAGGTTTGGCTTTATGTTTTGCGGCCAACCCACGAGAATGCGCGGCACATTCAGGCTACAACGCTGAATAACAGATCCCGTAGGAAGGTTATGAAACTCAATAAAGCACAGGCCATCGCCCGCAGAAACCAGGAACTGGGCGGTGCCGTACTCGGCGTCAACAACTGCCACTTCACCGACCTGGACCGCAAACGCAACATCTGGTGGTTCGACCTTCCGGTGGCGCGGATCGCAGTGGGCCAGTACGAGTGGATTCACTTGTTGCTGCACAACGCCGAGACTGACCAGTTGCTGCACCTGAAGGTGCCGACGGTGTTCCTGCGTGAAAAGCTCGAAGGCCTGGTGGTGCGCAATGCCGGCAAACGCAAGCCGGAAATCACGCTGGAACTGAGCGCAGACAAGGACTCGTTCTTGAAGGATGTGCGCCCAGCCGGTGCGGGCGTGAGCTTCGCGCAGCTTGCCCTCTAAGCACTGTATTTCAAATGTGGGAGGGGGCTTGCCCCCGATTGCAGAGTGTCAGTCGCTGAATCTGGTGACTGATCCACCGCTATCGGGGGCAAGCCCCCTCCCATACTGGATCGCATTCCAATCCAAGCATTAAAAAACCCCGCATTGGCGGGGTTTTTTTGGGTTACTTTTTCAGGCCCAGCTTCTTCAGCTCTTCATCGCGCAACTCTCGACGCAGGATCTTACCCACGTTGGTGATCGGCAAGAGATCACGGAATTCAACGGCCTTGGGCACTTTATAGCCGGTGACGTTAGCGCGCATATGCTCCATCACCTGGTCCTTGGTCAGGGTGGCACCTGGCTTGACCACGATGAAGATCTTGATGTGCTCCCCGGACTTCTCGTCCGGCACGCCGATGGCAGCGCATTGCAGCACGCCCGGCAGGGTCGCCAGCACGTCTTCCAGTTCGTTGGGGTAAACGTTGAAACCGGAGACCAGAATCATGTCTTTCTTGCGGTCGACAATGCGCATGTAGCCGTCCGGCTGGATGATCGCAATGTCACCGGTCTTCAACCAACCTTCGCTGTCGAGGATCTCGGCGGTGGCATCTTCGCGCTGCCAGTAGCCCTTCATCACCTGCGGGCCTTTGACGCACAGCTCGCCGACCTCACCCAGGGCCAGCTCGACGCCGTCATCGGTGATGACTTTGCACAAGGTCGACGGCACCGGAATGCCGATAGTGCCGATCTGGATCTTCTGGATCGGGTTGACCGTCGCCACCGGGCTGGTCTCGGTCATGCCGTAGCCTTCGCAGATGTCGCAGCCGGTCACGGCTTTCCAACGCTCGGCCGCCGCCAGTTGCAGGGCCATACCGCCTGACAGGGTGACTTTCAGCCCAGAGAAGTCCAGCTTGCGAAAACCTTCGTTATTGCACAGCGCCACGAACAGCGTGTTCAGGCCGACAAAGCCGCTGAACTTCCACTTCGACAGTTCCTTGACCATCGCCGGCAGGTCACGCGGGTTGCTGATCAGGATGTTGTGGTTGCCGATCAGCATCATCGCCATGCAATGAAAGGTGAACGCATAGATGTGGTACAGCGGCAGCGGGGTGATCAGTATCTCGCAGCCTTCGTTGAGGTTGGAGCCCATCAGCGCCTTGCACTGCAGCATGTTGGCCACCAGGTTACGGTGGGTCAGCATCGCCCCCTTGGCCACGCCGGTGGTGCCGCCGGTGTATTGCAGCACCGCCACGTCGCTGCTGGCCGGGCTGACGTCATTGACCGGTTGGCCGTGCCCCTTGGCCAGCACGTCGTTGAACTTGATCGCCTTGGGCAAGTGATAGGCCGGGACCATTTTCTTCACGTACTTGATGACGCTGTTGATCAGCAGGCGCTTGAGCGGCGGCAGCAGGTCGGCGACTTCGGTGACGATCACGTGTTTGACGGCGGTCTTGGGCACGACTTTTTCAGCCAGATGCGCCATGTTGGCCAGGCAGACCAGGGCCTTGGCCCCGGAGTCATTGAATTGGTGTTCCATTTCCCGCGCGGTGTACAGCGGGTTGGTGTTGACCACGATAAGGCCGGCACGGATGGCACCGAACACAGCGACCGGGTATTGCAGGACGTTGGGCAGTTGCACGGCGATTCGATCGCCGGGCTTCAAATCGGTATGCTGTTGCAGGTACGCAGCGAAAGCGCCGGACAATTCGTACAACTCACCGTAGGTGATTGTCTTGCCCAGGTTGCTGAAAGCCGGTTTGTTGGCGAAGCGCTGGCAGGACTGTTTCAGTACCGCCTGAATATTTGGATACTCGTCTGGATTGATGTCTGCAGCAATCCCGGCGGGGTACTTATCCTTCCAAAAGTCTACGTTCATGGAAGCCCACTCCTCAGCGACGCGAATTCATCATCGCATTTGATGCGATTATTATTGGTGTGTGTTTTTTAGGTGAGTCTGGCGCGTTTAAGCAGGCCGAGAGGTCACGAAGCGCGCCGAGAGTAGCAGCTTTGCCAAGGGCCGACTAGAGCCAAAAGAGGGCCCTGCAGTCATAAACATGACTCATGAATAACTAATAGTCATTTTTAGAGCAAAAATTCTATAACCCAAGAAGTGGCTCTAGAACAGGGCTTAACGGGATAAACACAGACAAATGTGGGAGGGAGCTTGCTCCCGATGGCGGTAAATCAGCCAACACATTTGGTGACTGATTCACTGCCATCGGGAGCAAGCCCCCTCCCACATTGTTGACTGCCTTTCAAATCAGGCGATGTCGCGCAACTCGCGCCGCAGGATCTTGCCCACCGGCGTCATCGGCAACGACTCACGCAACACGATGTGCTTGGGCACTTTGTACCCCGTGAAGTTGGTCTTGCAGTAGCTCTTCAACTCCTCAAGGCTCACGCCTTCGGCACGCGCCACCACAAACAGCTTCACCGCCTCCCCCGTGCGCTCGTCCGGTACGCCGATCACTGCGCAGTTAGCCACCGCAGGGTGAGCCATCACCACGTCTTCAATCTCGTTGGGGTACACGTTGAAACCCGAGACGATGATCAGGTCCTTCTTGCGATCCACGATGCGTATAAATCCATCCTCGTCGATCACGGCAATATCGCCGGTCTTGAGCCACCCCTCGGCGTCCAGCGCCTCGGCGGTGGCGGCCGGTTGCTGCCAGTAGCCCTTCATCACCTGCGGGCCCTTGATGCACAGCTCGCCGCGCTCGCCCAGGGGCAACTCGACGCCGTCGTCATCGATCACCTTCATCGCCGTACCCGGCACAGGGATGCCCACGGTGCCCAGGCGTGACTTGTTGCCATACGGGTTGGTGCTGGCCACCGGCGACGTTTCCGTCAGGCCATACCCTTCGCCAATCGCACAGCCGGTGAGCTGCTCCCAACGTTCGGCGGTGGCCTTGATCAGCGCCGTGCCACCGGAGTTGGTGAGTTTGAGATGGGAGAAGTCCAGGCTCTTGAAATCGGGGTGGTCCATCAACGCCACAAACAACGTGTTGAGCCCGAGCAAGCCGGTGAAGCGCCAGTTTTTCAGTTCCTTGATAAAGCCCGCGATATCCCGCGGGTTGGTGATCAACACGTTGTGGTTGCCGGAGACCATCATGCACATGCAATTCGCGGTGAATGCATAGATGTGGTAAAGCGGCAGCGGCGCGATCATCACTTCCTGGCCTTCCTTGATCAGCGGGTGGCCATCCTCGCCGGTCTGCGACATGCAGGCGCGCACCTGCTGCATGTTCGCCACCAGGTTGCCGTGGGTGAGCATCGCACCCTTGGCCAAGCCGGTGGTGCCGCCGGTGTATTGCAGCACGGCGATGTCATCGAGGGTCACCGGGTGGCGCGTCACGCCCTGCCCTGCGCCCATGCGCAACGCGCGCTTGAACGACACCGCACGCGGCAAGTGATAGGCCGGGACCATCTTCTTCACTTTGTCGACAAGGGTGTTGACCAGCCAACCCTTGGCCGCCGGCATGAAGTCGCCCATCTTCGCTTCGATCAGGTAGTCGATCTCGGTGTCGGTGCAGACTTCCTGCACCCGTGAACCGAACAGGTTGAGGTAGACCAGGGCGCGAATGCCGGCGTCCTTGAACTGGTGTCGCATCTCACGCGGGGTGTACAGCGGGTTGGTGTTGACCACGATCAGCCCCGCGCGCAGCGCACCGAACACGGCAATCGGGTAATGCAGCACGTTGGGCATCTGCACCGCGATGCGATCGCCCGGCTTGAGGTCGGTGTGCTGCTGCAGGTAACCGGCGAACGCCGCACTCTGGCGCTCAAGCTCGGCGTAGGTCAGGGTGACGCCCATGCTGCTGAACGCCGGACGGTCGGCAAAGGCCTTGCAGGAACGCTCGAAGACTTCGATCACTGACGTGTAGGCGCTCAGATCGATCTCGTTGGGAACGCCCGCCGCGCGTTTGTCATTCCAGAAATCAGGTTGCATTATTCTTGTCCTCTTACCTGAATGTGCCCGACCGCTTTTCTGCTGCTATAAAAAGCGGAGCTTCGGGGACGTTAGCAGCTATGGCCAAACAGGCAAATACAGGAAAGAGCGTCATTAATTGCGTGAATCTTCCTACAAGGGTCTGTACTGATCAGACGGCTGTCCGAGGATGAGCTATACACTGCAACGACCCTGAGCAAAGGAAGCGCCATGAACCACACCACCTTCTGGCTGACCGCGAATGACCACAGCCGCCTGTACGTCAATCAATGGCTACCGGAAGCGCCGCCGAAGGCGTTGATCATGGTGTCCCACGGCATGGCCGAGCACGGCGGGCGCTATGTGCGCCTGGCCGAAGCGTTGTGCGGGACGGGCTACGGTGTGTTTGCCCTGGACCAGCGTGGCCATGGCCGCACCGCCGAC
>NZ_JAKNRV010000519.1:0-2763 GCF_023072625.1 Pseudomonas emilianonis | reverse complement strand
CCGAGGAGCGCGCGAACCTCGCCCTGGCCATCGGCAGCGCCAAGGTCCATGCCACCCGAGTCGGCCTGGACCTGAGTTCGAGGCTGTTTGAGGTGACAGGCGCCCGCGCCACCCACGCCTCGCGGCGCTTTGATCGCTACTGGCGAAACCTGCGGACCCAAACCTTGCACGACCCGGTGGACTACCGCATCCGCGAACTCGGCGAGTGGGCCTTGAAGCAGAAACCGCCGACGCCGAGCTTCTATTCCTGAGGCTCGCGATCACGGCCAGGCAGGGTCGGTGTTCGCCAGCGTTCACCAAAACAACAAAGTGTTGCCCCAGTGATAGGCACCCAGCCCAAAAGCCGGAAAAAACCCAGGCATTACAGCCTTTTAGCACTCGGCATGAACTATGCAACCACCCCCTTAAACCACGATTGAACCGCCGTGCGTGCCCCATGAATCAAGACAACTGGAGTTAATCGACTATGGCTTCCCGCATAATCCTCAATGCGTTTGAAATGACCTGCGTGAGTCATCAGGCTGCGGGCACCTGGCGTCACCCAGACAGCCAGGCATGGAAATACAAAGACCTCGATTACTGGGTCGAGTTGGCCAAGCTGCTTGAGCGCGGCTATTTCGACTCGGTGTTTATCGCCGACGTCGTCGGCGTCTATGACATCTATCGCGGCTCGGTGGAAACCTCCCTGCTCGACGCCGACCAGGTGCCGGTCAACGATCCGTTCTTTCAAGTGCCAGCCATGGCCACCGTCACCAAGCACTTGGGCTTTGGCGTGACCTCGGCGCTGACCTATGAACAGCCTTACGCCCTGGCGCGAAAGTTCTCGACCCTCGACCACCTGACCAAGGGCCGCGTGGCGTGGAACGTGGTGACCTCGTACCTCAACAGCGCGGCGGTCAACCTGGGCCTCAAGCAACAGATTTCGCACGACGAACGCTATGACATCGCCGATGAGTTCCTGGACGTGACCTACAAACTGTGGGAAGGCTCCTGGGATGAAGACGCGGTGCTGCGTGACCGTGAACGCGGGATCTTTACCGACCCGAGCAAAGTCCACCCGATCGGCCACAAGGGCAAATACTACGATGTGCCGGGCATCCATTTGTCCGAGCCGTCGCCACAGCGCACCCCGGTGATTTTCCAGGCCGGCGCCTCCAGCCGTGGCCGGGCCTTTGCCGCCAAGCACGCCGAAGGGGTGTTCATCAGCCCGGCCACCGCAGAACAGGCGCGCGAGGTGTCCGATGACATCCGCAACCGCGCCGTGGAAGCGGGCCGTAGCCGTGATTCGGTCAAGGTGTTCACGCTGTTGACGGTGATCACCGCTGAAAGCGATGAAGCCGCGCAAGCCAAATACCGCGACTACCTGAGCTATGCCAATGGCGAAGGCATGTTGTCGTTTTATGGCGGCTGGACCGGCATCGACTTTTCCGAATACGACCCGGACCAACCCCTGGAGGCGATCGACAACGACAGCATCCGCTCGGTGCTGGAACTGCTCGCCACCGCCGACCCCGACCGCAAGTGGACGCCGCGCGACATCATCAAACACCGCAGCATCGGCGGCCTGGGCCCGGTGTTGGTGGGCGGCCCGAAAACGGTGGCCGACGAGATGGAACGCTGGGTGGACGTCGGCGGTATCGATGGCTTCAACCTGGCCTATGCGATCACCCCGGGCACGTTCGAAGACCTCGTCGAGTTCATCGTTCCGGAGCTGCAACGCCGGGGCCGTGTCCGCACCTCCTATGAGGGCGACACCCTGCGCGAAAACCTGCTCGACGGCACTTCGCCGTATGCCGCAGACGACCATCCGGCGGCACGTTATCGCGGGGCATTCAAAACCGGCGCCAACGCCACCGATCACACCAAACCGTCCACATTCTCTGACCTGACTTGACGCTTATCTGCGCTGAAGAGGAATCCATTCCATGTCCAGTTTCGCCACGCTGAACACACTGTCTGTCGGTACTGATTACGACGCGCTCGCCGCACGTTTTCGACCGATCTTTGCGCGTATTGCCGAGGGCGCGGTCGAGCGCGAACGCAGCCGCACGCTGCCGTTCGAACCGATCAAATGGCTCAAGCAAGCCGGGTTCGGCGCCGTGCGTGTACCGGTCGAATTCGGCGGGGCCGGCGCCTCGCTGCCGCAACTGTTCCAACTGTTGATTGAACTGGCGGCCGCCGACTCCAACGTGACGCAAGCCCTGCGCGGGCATTTTGCGTTTGTCGAAGACCGCCTCAACGCCCAGGCATTCAGCCCGCAGAACGCCTGGTTCGAGCGGTTTGTGGCCGGGGAGCTGGTCGGCAATGCCTGGACCGAAGTCGGCGACGTGAAGATCGGCCAGGTGATTACCCGAATCAGCCGCCAGGGCGAGCAATGGGTCGCCAACGGCACCAAGTTCTACAGCACCGGCAGCCTGTTCGCCGACTGGATCGACCTCTACGCCCAACGGGACGACACCGGTGCCGATGTGATCGCAGCGGTCCGCGTGCAGCAACCGGGTGTGCGGCAAAGCGACGATTGGGATGGCTTCGGTCAGCGCACCACTGGCAGCGGCACTTCCGTGTTTGAAAACGCAGTGGTCGAAGACGACCACCTGATCGACTTCTCCACGCGCTTTAAATACCAAACGGCGTTTTACCAACTGACCCTGCTGGCCGTCCTGGTCGGGTCGGGGCAGGCGGCCGTGCGAGAGGTGGCCCAACAGGTCCGTGTTCGCGCCCGGGTGTTCAGCCATGGCAATGCGCCGGCGGCGCGTGACGATG
>NZ_JAKNRV010000518.1:0-2776 GCF_023072625.1 Pseudomonas emilianonis | reverse complement strand
ATGGCGTGTATTTGGAGTCAGGTCTGGGGTTTATCAAGGCGTGGGAGCGGAGACTCATCCGTTCACAGTTTCGCCATGTCGATGTGAGGCCGCTTATCTAGGCTGTTGGAGCTTGTTCTGTTTTGCGGTGGCGGGGCTTCGGGTGGCTGGTGATGACAACAACTAAAAACGAGCGTTTACAACCATGGCACTACTGACTGAACACGAACAACGCCAGGTCGCCGAAGCGATTGCCCGGGTCGAGCAACAGACCGACGCCGAACTGGTGACCGTGCTGGCCGCGCGTGCCGATGATTACGCCTATATCCCGTTGCTCTGGGCCAGTCTGATTGCGTTGGTGGTGCCGGGAGTGGTGCATTACTTGTCGGGTTACCTGAGCATGTACACCTTGCTGTTGGCGCAGTGGGCGACGTTCATCGTGCTGTGCCTGGTGTTTCGCCTGCCTAAAGTCACCACCCGCTTGATCCCTCGCTCAGTGCGCCACTGGCGTGCCTCGAACCTGGCGCGCCGGCAGTTCCTCGAGCAGAACCTGCACCACACGCTGGGCGGTACCGGGGTGTTGATTTTTGTCAGCGAGGCCGAGCGCTATGTGGAGATCCTGGTGGATGACGGGATTTCCAAGCGCCTGGATGACAACAGTTGGGATGGCATCGTCAAGGCGTTTACCCAACAGGTGAAACAGGGGCAAACGTTGGCCGGGTTCATTGCCTGCATCGAAGCCTGCGGTGAGTTGCTCAAGGTGCATGTGCCGGTGACGCAGGCGCGTAATGAATTGCCCAATCGCCTGATCGTGCTCGAATAACCCATGTGGGAGGGGCGGTGCGACGATTCGACTTGCCCCCGATGGCAGTGTGTCAGTCAACATCTTCATGGCTGACCCACTGCTATCGGGGGCAAGTCGAATCGTCGCACCGCCCCTCCCACATTTGGATCTGCGGTTGGGGGCCCCAATCTTACCGTTGATCAAATAACCCCGTGCCCTCAGCCCCCATCCCCCCTAAAATGCCCGGCATTCCCAGCCCGAGGCGTTTTGTTCATGTCCGTCACCGCTCAACCTGCCCGCCCTGCGCCGGATCATCACGCCCAGTTCATCGAACTGCTGAGCGCAAGCCTTGCGCACAACGCCTTTATCAAACTGGTGCTGGCCAAGTACGTCGGTGAGGAAGCCGAGCTGCAACGGCTGATCATCAAGGCGGTGACGGTCAAGGAGCAGCCCTGCCTGTCCTTTGTCTATCGCTATAAAACCCGCGACATCACCAAGAACTTCGCGGTGGCCGACGGCGTGGCGGCGATTGCCGAGTTGTTGCCGACGACGTTCAAGAACGCACACTTGCTGGCGCTGACCGACGAAGCCCAGTTGGAATACAGCAAGAAGAACAAAAGCTCGCTGTTCAAAAGCAAGCCGCAGCAATTGCGTGAGGCGCCGTCGGCCGAGCACAACCGCGAGAAGAATCGCTTCCTCGACCTGAGCCGGCCGTTCCTCGCCGACCTGGGCGTGACCGACGCCAAGCACGCGCTGATCCCGTCGATGTCGCGCAAGTGGAAGCAGATCAACAAGTTCATCGAAGTGTTCAGCCATGCGCTGATCGCATCACCGCTGAGGCTGGACCAACCGGTGCGCGTCGCCGATTTCGGCTCGGGCAAGGGCTACCTGACCTTCGCCATCCACGACTACCTGCGCAATACCCTCAATGTCGAGGCCGAGGTCACCGGCGTTGAATTGCGCGAAGACATGGTTGCCTTGTGCAACACCGCCGCCGCCCATCTCGAACACCCCGGGCTGGTGTTCACCTGCGGCGACGTGCGCAGCGTCGCACCGAGCGAGCTGGACGTGATGATCGCCCTGCATGCCTGCGACATCGCCACCGACTATGCGATCCACACCGGCATCCGTTCCGGTGCGTCGATCATCATGTGCTCGCCGTGCTGCCACAAACAGATCCGCCTGCAAATCCAGAGCCCGGTGCTGTTGAAGCCGATGCTGCAATACGGTTTGCACCTGGGCCAGCAGGCCGAAATGCTCACCGATAGCCTGCGCGCCTTGTTCCTGGAGGCCTGTGGTTATGAGACCAAGGTGTTCGAGTTCATCTCCCTGGAACACACCAACAAGAACAAGATGATCCTCGCGGTCAAACGCGCGGAACCGGTGGACAACGCGCAGTTACTGGACAAGATTCAGGCACTCAAGGACTTCTATCACATCACCGAGCACTGCCTGGAAACCCTTCTGCGTACCGACGATTACCTAGGCTGAACACGCAGCCAATGTGGGAGGGGGCTTGCTCCCGATAGCAGAGGGGCAGTCAGCACATGTGTTGCTGATAGGCCCCTATCGGGAGCAAGCCCCCTCCCACATTGATCGGTGTTGTGGTTTAGAGACCCGACGCCTTCACCGCCCGCCCCTCCCACAGTTAAATCGCATTGGCCTTTGAGATTGGCGCCGGCTGCACCGCCGTCTTGCGCCCCAGCATCACCGTTACGATCACCCCGCAGGCGAACAACCAGGTGATCGGTTCGATGTGTTCACCAAAGAACAGCGCCGAAAACGCGATGGTGAAGAAGATCTGCAACAGTTGAATCTGGCTGACCCGCGCAATGCCGCCCATGGCCAACCCGGCGTACCAGGCGAAGAACCCCAGGAACTGCGAGAACATCGAACAATAAAGGACCTCCCCATGCGCGCACTCGCCGCCTTGAGTCGCTTCGTCGGCAATACCTTTGCCTACTGGGTGCTGATCTTTGCCGTGCTGGCCTTCGTCGAACCCGGCTGGTTCAT